>NZ_JCBANH010000003.1:0-129385 GCF_059760925.1 Achromobacter sp. 1011791174 | reverse complement strand
CCGCCATGCAGTCCCCCGAACGCATCCATCCCGCCTTGTGGCGCGCCACCCAGCTGGCGCGCGGGGCGGCGCGCTGCCTGCCGACCGGGCATGCGGCGCTGTCGGCCGAGCTGCCGGATGGCGGTTGGCCGATGGGCAGCCTGGTCGAGCTGCTGTCTCCGCATCCCGGCGTGGGCGAGATCCGCTTGCTGCGCCCGGCCCTGTCCCAGCTGGAGACACGGCGTCCGATCGCGCTGGTGCAGCCGCCGCACGCGCCCAATATCGTCAGCTGGATGAGCTGGCGGCTGGATCCCCGGCAGTTGCTCTGGGTCTGCCCTGAAAAACCGGCGGACGCGCTCTGGGCCGCCGAGCAGATCCTCAGGAACGGCAGTTGCGGCGCCCTGCTCTGCTGGCTGCCCCAGGTCCGCCCCGAATCGCTGCGCCGGCTGCATCTGGCGGCCCAGGCCAGCGACCTGCTGTTCGTCGCCCTGCGTCCGTCCGCCGCCGCCGCCCACGCCACGCCCGCCCCCTTGCGGCTGGCGCTGGCGCCCGCGCCGGGCGGACTGTCCGTCCATATCCTCAAGCGCCGGGGGCCTGCCTGCGATACGCCGCTGCACGTGGGCCTGGAGCCCGGCGCCTTCGAAACACCCGCCCGCCATGCGCCTCTGGATCGCCGCCTGCCTGCGCTGCCTGCCGCTGGACGCCATACGCCCGCACTGGCCTGACGACGCCCAGGCCTATGCCGTGCTGGAGCAGGAGCGCGTGATCGCCCTGACCCCGGCCGCGCGCCTTGCGGGCGTGCGGCTGGACATGCGCCGCGCCGGCGCCGCCGCCATCGCGCCCCAGGTCGAGCTGCTGCCGCGCAGTCCGCAGGCCGAGGCCGACGCGCTGCAAGGCGCGGCGCTGGCCCTGCTGCAATACACGCCCGAGGTCGCGCTGGCCGACGAGGCCACCGTGCTGCTGGGCGTGGGCGCCAGCCTGCAATTCTTCCGTGGCCCGCGCGCGCTGGCGCGCCGGGTCGCCGCCACGTTGCGGGCGCTGGACTTGCGGGTGTCGCTGGGCATGGCGCCCACCGCCGCCGGCGCCTGGCTGCTGGCGCAGCGCCGCGAACGGCGCGCCTGCCGACGGGTGCTGACCCTGCCCACGCTCGTTCGCAGGCTCGACGCGCTGCCGCTGGCCCTGCTGCCCCCGGCGCGGCCGCGCCTGGACTGGCTGCAGGACATCGGCTGCGCCACGCTGGGCGACCTGCGCGCCCTGCCGCGCGCCGGCCTGCAGCGGCGCAGCGCGCCCGAACTGCTGGCGGCGCTGGACGCCGCCTATGGTCTGGCGCCCGAGCCGCAACGCTGGATCGAGCCGCCGGCGCGCTTCGCCCGCCGCATCGAGCTGATGGAATACCTGGAGCACACCGACGCGGTGCTGGCCGTGGCCCGCCGGCTGGCCGAACAGCTGGGCGGCTGGCTGGCCGCGAGCCAGCTGGCGGTGCGCAAGATCACGCTCAGCCTGGAGCACGAGCGCGGCCGCCGCGCGCGCCCGCCCACCGAGCTGGAACTGGCGCTGTCGCAACCAGCCTGGCAGCCGGCGCAGATCCTCGGCCTGCTGCGCGAGAAGCTGGGCCGCATGACGCTGACCGACCCGGTCATCGCCGTGGCCCTGCTGGCGCCCGAGACCGTGGCCCAGCCCGCCGCCAGCGCCACGCTGTTTCCCGAACCCGGCGGCACCGCCGAGGACCAGGCGCGGCTGCTGGACCTGCTCAGCGCGCGACTGGGCCGCGAACGCGTGCGCCGCGCCCGGCCCCAGGCCGATCACAGGCCCGAGGCCGCCAATGCCTGGGGCGACGCACTGCAAGCGCCCGCCGGCGCCGAGCCGCTGCCGGCGCTGCTGGACCGTCCCTTCTGGCTGCTGGATCCGCCGCAGCCGCTGCGCCTGGCCGGCGACCGCCCGCAGTATCGGGGCCAGGCGCTGCGGCTGATGCGCGGCCCCGAGCGCATCGAGAGCGGCTGGTGGGATCCGCAGCTGACCGTGCGCGACTACTTCGTCGCCGAGGACGAAGCCGCCGCGCGCTACTGGATCTACCGCGAGCGCGACGCCGAGCACGCGCGCTGGTTCCTGCACGGGCTGTACGCCTGACGCCGGCCCGCGGCTCCGCCCCACCGTTACGCCATCATGCGCCCGCCCGAAGATCCCGCCGACGCCCCGGAACTCCTGGCCCTGCTGCCCGGCTACGCCGAGCTGCACTGCCAGAGCAATTTCTCGTTCCTGCAAGGCGCCTCGCACCCGGAAGAGCTGGCCGCCCGCGCCGCCGAGCTGGGCTACGCCGCCCTGGCCATCACCGACGAGTGCAGCCTGGCCGGCGTGGTGCGCGCGCACATGGAGGCCAAGAAGCTCAACCTGCCGCTGCTCATCGGCGCCTGCTTCCAGCTGCGCGCCGCGCCCGACGCCGCGCCGCTGGGCCTGACCCTGCTGGCGCAGACGCGCGAGGGCTACGGCAACCTGTCCGAGCTGATCACGCTGGCGCGCTCGCGCGCGCCCAAGGGCGAGTACCGGCTGGCGCCCGAGGACTTCACCGATCCGCCGCCCGGCTGCGCGCACCTGCGCGGCCTGCCCGAATGCCTGGCCATCCTGACGCCCGAGTACGGCGCCGACGCCGCTCGCATCGCCGAGCAGGCGCGCTGGCTGGCGCGCGTGTTCCCGCGCCGCGCCTGGGTCGGGCTGACCCTGCTGCACCGTTCCCGCGAGGATCTGCACCGCGACGCCACCGTGGCGGCCGCGCAGGAAGCCGGGCTGCCGCTGGTGGCGCTGGGCCAGGTCCAGATGCACCTGCGCTCGCGCCAGCCGCTGCACGACACCCTGGCCGGCATCCGCAGCCACCAGCCGGTGTCGCGCTGCGGCTACGCGCTGGCCGGCAACGCCGAGCGCCACCTGCGCACGCGCATGCGGCTGGCCAGCCTGTACCCGCCCGAGGCGCTGGCGCAGACGCTGGCGGTGGCGCGGCGCTGCGGCTTCTCGCTGGACGAGCTGCGCTACGAGTATCCGGACGAGATCGTGCCGCCGGGCCACACGCCCGCCACCTACCTGCGCCAGGAGACGCAGGCCGGCGCCGCGCGCCGCTTCCCGCAGGGCGTGCCCGAGGCGATCGCCACGCAGATCGAGAAAGAGCTGGGCCTGATCCGCGACCTGCAATACGAGGCGTATTTCCTGACCGTCTACGACATCGTCCAGTTCGCGCGCGGCCAGGGCATCCTGTGCCAGGGCCGGGGCTCGGCCGCCAACTCGGCCGTCTGCTACTGCCTGGGCATCACCGAGGTCGACCCGATACGCGGCCACGCGCTGTTCGAGCGCTTCATCAGCAAGGAGCGCAACGAACCGCCCGACATCGACGTGGACTTCGAGCACCAGCGCCGCGAGGAAGTGATCCAGTACATCTACGACAAGTACGGCCGCGACCGCGCCGCGCTGACCGCGGTGGTCATCTCCTATCGGCCGCGCAGCGTGCTGCGCGACACCGGCCGCGCGCTGGGCGTGGACAACGGCGTGATCGACGCGGTGGCGCGCGCGCACCAGTGGTGGGACGGCAAGAAGGAAATGCTGCGCACGCTGGGCGCCTGCGGGCTGGACCCGGACTCGCGCGTGGCGCGGCAATGGGCCTGGCTGGCGCAAACGCTGATGGGCTTTCCGCGCCACCTGTCGCAGCACCCGGGCGGCTTCGTGATCTCGCGCGGCAAGCTCTCGCGCCTGGTGCCGATCGAGAACGCCGCCATGCCCGACCGCAGCGTGGTGCAGTGGGACAAGGACGACCTGGACGCGCTCAAGCTGCTGAAGGTCGACGTGCTGGCGCTGGGCATGCTGTCGGCGCTGCGCCGCACGCTGGAGCTGGCCGGCCAGCGCCGTGGCGCGCCGCTGCGGCTGCAGGACATTCCTCCGGGCGACGATCCGACCTACGACATGATCTGCGACGCCGACACCATCGGCGTGTTCCAGATCGAGTCGCGCGCGCAGATGAGCATGCTGCCCAGGCTGCGGCCGCGCAAGTACTACGACCTGGTGGTGCAGGTGGCCATCGTGCGGCCGGGGCCGATCCAGGGCGGCATGGTGCATCCCTACCTGCGCCGACGCCAGGGCAAGGAAGACGAAACCTATCCCAGCGAAAAGGTGCGCGACGTGCTCTCGCGCACCATGGGCGTGCCGATCTTCCAGGAACAGGTCATGCAGATCGCCGTGGTGGCGGCCGGCTTCACGCCCGGCGACGCCGACCAGTTGCGCCGCTCCATGGCCGCCTGGAAGCGCAAGGGCGGCGTCGACAAATACCGCGTCAAGCTGGTCGGCGGCCTGCTGGCTCACGGCTACACGCTGGACTTCGCCGAAGCGCTGTTCCGCCAGATCGAGGGCTTCGGCGAATACGGCTTTCCCGAAAGCCACGCCGCCAGCTTCGCGCTGCTGGCCTACGCCAGCTCCTGGCTCAAGCGCCACGAGCCCGAGGCCTTCCTGGCCGCCCTGCTCAACTCCCAGCCCATGGGCTTCTACGCGCCGGCCCAGCTGGTGCAGGACGCTCGCCGCCACGGCGTGCGCGTGCTGCCGCCCGACGTGGTGCACAGCGGCTGGGACTCGGCGCTGGAAACGCCACCGCCCGAGGCCCTCGCCACCCCGCGCCGGGCCCATCCCCACGCACCGCCCGCCGGCGAGCCGCGCCCCGCCGTGCGCCTGGGCCTGAGCCTGGTCCAGGGCCTGCGCGAGGAAGCGGCCCGGCGCATCGAGACCGCGCGCGCGCAGGCGCCCTATGCCGACACCGGCGACCTGGCGCGCCGCGCCGCGCTCACGCGCCACGAGCTGAACGCGCTGGCCGCCGGCGACGCGCTGCGCACGCTGGCCGGCCACCGCCGCCAGGCCAGCTGGGAAGCCGCCGCCAGCGCCAGCAGCCGCGACCTGCTCAGGCACGCCGCCATCCATGACGTCCAGGCCCCGGCGATAAGCGCGCCGGACGAAGGCCAATCGGTGGCCGCCGACTACCGCAGCGTCGGACTGACCCTGCGCAGCCACCCGGTGGCCCTGCTGCGCCCGCAACTGGCCGCGCGCAACTTCCAGCCCGCCGCCGTGCTCAACACCTATCCGCACCGACGCGTGGCGCGCGCCTGCGGCATCGTCACCGTGCGGCAGCGGCCGCAGACCGCCAAGGGCGTGATCTTCGTGACGCTGGAGGACGAGACCGGCCCGGTCAACGTGGTGGTCCGCACCGAGCTGATCGAACGCCAGCGCCGCGAGCTGCTCGGCTCCAGCCTGCTGGGCGTCTATGGCGCCTGGCAGAACGTGGACGGCGTGCGCCACCTGATCGCGCAGCGGCTGGTGGATATGTCCGAGCTGCTGGGCGGACTGAGCACGCAGAGCCGGAACTTCCATTGAGGCGGCCCGTCTCTGTCTGGTCTATCATGTTTTCTCGCGCGGACCCGACATGCATCCCGGTCCGCGCGGCATTTTCGCGTAGTTCATGTAGTAGCAAGGAGCCCTCTATGATCCGCAAGCTGATTCCCGTCCTGCTGGCCGCCACGCTGAGCGCCTGCGCCAACACCGGCGCGCCCCGCTCCCCGTCCAGCCCGTCCTCGGATACCAGCTCCAGCGCGCCCGCCGCCAGCAGCGGAACCTCGTCAGGATCCAGCTACAGCCCGATGGCCAGCGGCCCGTCCGGCAAGACCTGCGACGCCAGCGCCCTGCAATCCGAGATCGGCAAGAAAGCCACCCCTGCCGTGCTGGAAGACCTGCGCTCGCGCAGCGGCAGCCAGACCGCCCGCATGCTGCGGCCCGGCCAGCTAGTCACGATGGAATACAACGACACCCGGTTGAACCTGATCGTCGATGACAAGGATGTGATGACGGCGATCCGTTGCGGGTGAGATGCCGGGGATGGTCATGCCGGGGAACAGCTGTTACTCGGCATGGTTGAACAGCCTGTTCGGCGAAGGACAATTCGCCGCCGGCTTCGGCTATGCCTGCCAATTTCTAAGCTGCCTACTCGGCAGAGAACGTGCATGCTTGGGCGCCACGGCGACCCGGCTGTTTCTAAGCTGCCTACTCGGCAGAGAACCCAGCCATGGCGGGCCTGCGCCAGCCGGAATTTTTCTAAGCTGCCTACTCGGCAGAGAACCTCGTCGAAACGGCGTTGCCATTGCTTGGCTATTTCTAAGCTGCCTACTCGGCAGAGAACACATGGACTATCTGGCCCGTGGCAACTCTATCTTTCTAAGCTGCCTACTCGGCAGAGAACGGATTCCCGCTGCGGCAGCTTCGGTTGGTGTTTTTCTAAGCTGCCTACTCGGCAGAGAACTCTGGGTGCGCCGTGCAGCCCAGCAGGGCGAATTTCTAAGCTGCCTACTCGGCAGAGAACCGGTAGAGGTGCATCGCAAGGAGCAGGGAAATTTTCTAAGCTGCCTACTCGGCAGAGAACACCCCGAGGACAAGCGTGACATGCGCCAGGAATTTCTAAGCTGCCTACTCGGCAGAGAACTGTGCCTAAATCCACACAGCCATTTGATTTCAAAGAAAAAACAACGCCCCACGCATTAAGCACCCAAATTCCAGGCCCATTTACAAGCCATTGATTCCATTGGCATTTATTCGGCCGTCAAAAAAAGGGTCCCACGCTGCGGCCACCCTTCCCTCGGAATCCCCCGCCCTCAATCATCCCCACCACCCGCCTTGCGCGCCTCGGACAGCGCCACCGTCAGGTTCGCCACCTTCTTCTTCAACTGATCGCGTTCCTCGGTCACCCGCGCCAGCACCGCGCGCAGGCGCGTGACTTCGGCGGGCAGGTCCTCGATCTCTTCCACCGGCACCTCGGGCGGGGCCTCGCGTGGCGGCGGGGCCTTGGCCTGGCGGGCTTCGCGGGCGGCCTCGCGCAGTTCCTTGCGTCCGGCCGTGGCGGCTGCCGCCTGGCGTTCCTGCGGCAGCGAGGCGACGGCGGCGGCCGCGTTGATGGAGATCTCGCCGGCCTTGACGGCCCGCACCAGTTCCGGCGCGGCTTCCTTCTGGATCTTCTCGATCTGGCCCAGCGTGCTGCTACTGATGCGCGCCGCGCGCGCCAGCGCCTGACGCGACAGCTCGGCGCGGCCCTGGGCCTGGGACATCACGACGGGCTTGGGACCCGCGCCGTCACCCTCGGCGTCACCGCCGGCATGGCTCGCGGCGGTCGGCACGGACTCATCGCCTTCCGCCCGCACGCCCTCGTCCCAAGGCGGCGTGCTGCGCGATTGCAGAATCTCGCGCTTGCGCAGCGCCAGCACGCCGCGCTGGAAGTCCGACACGCTGCGCCGGCCCAGGTGGTTCTCGATCATCCAGAGATACACGTCCTCGATGGACTTGAAGCTGGTGTTCTGGCGCGTCTCGAACGGAATATTGTGTTTCCTGCACAGCGCGTAGCGGTTGTGCCCGTCGATCAGCAGGTCGCCCCACAGCACCAGCGCGTCGCGGCAGCCTTCGGCCAGCAGGCTGCGTTCCAGCGCGGCGGACTCGTCTTCGGTCAAGGGGTCGATATAGGCCCGCAGGCCCTCGTCAATTCTGATTTCCATAACATCCAAGAAAAATTTCAGCTCGCGTCCCGCAACGCCTGCCGCACGGCGGCCAGGCGCGCCACGGGGTCGGGCAGCGCCAGCAGCCGGGCCTGCTCGGCCGCCGGCAGCGGCAGCAGCTCGCACCAGCGGTCGGCCACCCAGCCGCAGTCGTCCAGCCGGAACGGCGGCGCCAGCGGCATGTGCTCGGCCGGCACGCCCTCGCGCTGCCAGCCCGCGATCAGCCTGCCCAGCGCGTCGGCGCAATCCTGCAGGTCCGCCGGCACCTCGGCCGGCGCGTCGTCGGCGATGGCCTCGGCCTCGCCCATCCAAAGCCCGTATTTTGCCAGCTGGCTGGCATGCAGCCGGAATCGGCCCGCGCCCACGCAGCGCAGCGCCAGCAACGCGGGCATCGGCGCGTCCCAGGATTCGATGCGCGCCATCGTGCCCACCGGCGCCAGCGTCTCCTGGCCCTCGGGGCTGCGGACCTCGTTGCCCGACAGCAGCGCCACCACGCCAAAGCCGGTGCCGTCGGCGATGCAGCGGCGCACCATGTCCAGGTAGCGCACCTCGAACACGCGCAAGTGCAGCACGCCGCCCGGAAACAGCGCGCGCGATAGCGGAAACAACGGGATCAGCGCCATGACGCCGCCTATTTGACCAGGAAAGCCTCGTCCACCGGCACCTGCATGGACGTGACCAGCGCATTGGTCTGGGCCGCCATGCCGATCACGGCCAGCAGCTCGGCGTGCTGGCCGTCGGTCATGCCCTTGGCCCTGGCCGCCGCCGTATGGGAATGGATGCAGTAGCCGCAGCCATTGGCCGTGGACACGGCGATGTAGATCAGCTCGCGCACCAGCGGCGACAGCTCGCCGTCCGCCATCATGACCTGTTTGAGCTGTTCCCAGACCCGCCGCAGCTGCGACGGATCGTTAGCCAGGGCGCGCCAGAAGTTGTTGACGAAATCGGATTTGCGCGTGGCGCGGATGTCCTCGAACACCGCCCACGCCTCGGGAATCGCGCGGACTTCCTCGTCCGACAGCAAGCGCACCGTGGCCATGGCCCTTCCTCCCAGTATGGCGATCGGGGCGCGGCCGGACGCCGCGCCCGCAAGCCGCCATTGGACAGGATAGCGGCCCGCCGTTCAAGCCTGGGCGCGATAGTCCTGCTGCGCCATCGGCTCCAGCGGATACAGCGGCCGCTGGCGGCGCTGGTAGGCGAACAGGCCGTAGTCCGAGCTGGTGACGCCCGGGCTGTCGCACTCGACCAGCGCGCCGGAGATGGGCACGAACACCGGCCGGCAATACATGCGCGACTTGACCAGGACGAAGCGCGCGGCGCGCGGGTCCAGGCCCAGGCTTTCGAACACGCCCAGGTCCCAGGGCTCGTGCGTGCGGCTGGTCAGCACCAGCTGCGCCGCGCCCAGGTCCAGCACCGCGCTGGGGCCCATGCAGGCGGTCTGCCCGGTGTAGGTCGGGCCGGTGATCACGTATTCGCCGTTGCTCAACGCGCGCACCACGCCGCGCAGCGTCATCGGCGCGGCGGCGCGGCCGATGGCGTCGATGGGCCGCTTGTTGCCCACCGGCAGCTCCACCGTGGCGCCCAGGCCCGCGCGCGCCATGGCCGCGACGGCCTCGGGATCGCAATACAGCCCGGCCTGGATGCCGGTCAGCCCCGCGTCCAGCGCCGCCATCAGCACGTCCATGGTGTCGCAGGTGCCGCCCGACATGCAGTTGTCGCCATGGTCCAGCAGCAGCACCGGTTTGTCCGCGCCTTCGGCCAGCCGGGCCGCGCGCGCCAGCGAGTCGGCCAGCGGCTCGCTGCGGTAGTAGAAACCGTCGCGGTTGGCCCAGATGGCGTCGGCCAGCGCCGCCACGGCGCGTTCGGCGGCCGCGCGTCCGGCCTCGCCCGCGCCCACCGCCACCACGCTCAGGCAGGGCGCGGGGATGTCGGCCAGCGCGAAGCCGGCCAGCACCGACACGCCCAGCACCGCGCCCTGCTCAGCCTGGCGGGCGGCCTGCACCGCCTCGCGCATGGCGCCCTCGGCCGTGGCGCTGCGCAGCGTGTGGGTCATCAGCGGCAGGCGGCGCCAGGCCAGCGCCGGGCGCGGTCCGCCCGCCAGCCAGTCGAACAGGATGCGGCCGGCGTGCTCGCCGGTCTCGTACATGTCGACGTGGGGATAGGTCTTGAAGCTGATGATGACGTCGGCGTTGTCCACCATCTTCTGCGTGACGTTGCCGTGCAGGTCCAGCGCCACGGCCACCGGCACGCCCGGCGCGGCCCGGCGCAGCCGTTCCAGCAGGTCGCCCTCGCCGTCGTCGGTGGTCTCGACCGCCATGGCGCCATGCAGATCCAGCAGCAGCGCGTCGCAGCCGGGCGCGGCGGCGACGATGCGGTCGCACAGCGCCTGGTAGGCCGCGCCGTCCACCCGCCCGCTGGGGTAGGCCGTGGCCGACACCGGCGTGACCAGCCCGGCGCCGTGCGCTTCGGCCAGGTCGATGAAGGCGGACATGGCGGTGCGCTTGCCCTTGTTCTCTTCGTAGGCGGCGGCGTCGTAGGTCGGGCCGTCGTTGCCGAAGGCGGACAGCGGCGTGGGCACCGGCGAGAACGTGTTGGTCTCGTGGTTCATGCGCGCGATCAGGACTTTCATGTGGGGTCTCCCTTGGTTTTTTCTGCCGTGCCCGGTGCGCGCGCCGACGCGCCGCCCAGGCCGAGTTTTTCCATTGCCTCGCTGGCCTCGACGATCATGGCGGCCACCTCGGCCACGCTGACCCGCAGGCGGGTGGCGCGCGAGCGCATGTGCTCGTAGGCCTCGCGCTCGTCCACCCGCTGGTTGTCCATCAGCGCGCGGATCGCCTTCTCGATCACGCGGCGCGCCTTGATGGTGCCCTCGAGCTTGTCGATCTTGTTCTGCTGGCGGTTCTGGAACAGCTTGGCCGAGCGCGCCAGCACCAGCGTGCTGAGGATGCCGGCCGAGCGGAACGGCCGCGTCAGCACGCCGTGGGCGTTGGTCTTGAGCAGCTGCTTGAGCGTGGTCGGCGTCTCGTAGTCCGACAGCGCGATCAACGTCGCGTCAGCCTCGCTGGACGACCAGGCGGCGCTGTTCTGCCCGCACTGCGACACCAGGAAGAACACCACGTCGGCGCCCACCGGCGGACAGTCCGGGAACGGCCAGTGCAGATGGATGCGGCAGCCGATGCGCTTGAGCTGCTCGACCAGCAGGTCGCGGTCCTCGCCGGGCGGATAGACCACGGCCACCGCGATGCTGCGCAGGTCCTCGTAGAGGCGGCGTAGGCTATGGTCCATGTCAGTATTTCTTAGTCGCCAGCACGCCACCCTCACCGCATGGAAGGAGCGTCTCACCTTCGGGGCCGCACGGAGCCGGCTTCGCCGGTCCGTAGCGGCGCCCCCTGGAGGGGGGAGCGCGCAGCGCTTCGGGGGTGGGCCTCATCTCATTCCAGCCAGAAGGCGTCCAGGCCCAGCGACGTCATGTACGGGTCCGGCCGTACCGCCGCGTCGCTCTGCCACACTACGTCGAAGCCGCCGTCCGGCCGGCACACGCCGATGCGCGGCGTCAGCGCGCAATGGTTGTTCTCGGGCAGCACCGCCAGCGGGCCGCCCGGCGCGTCGAAGGCCACCTGATGCACCGCCTGCACCAGCTTGCGCGTGTCCTGGCTGCCCGCGCGCTGCAAGGCGCGGGCGTACAGGTGCAACTGGCTGTACGACGCCTCGGCGTAGACGCTGGCCGGGCGCTCGCCGAAGCGCTGCCGCCAGCGCGCCAGGAAATGCGCGTTGGCCGGCGTGTCCACCGAATTGAAATACGTGGCCGCGGTGATGTGGCCGGCGCACAGGGCCGGGCCGACCTGGGCCACCTCGGCCTCGGTCATGGTCAGGCTGGCGATGGGCATGCGCGCGGCCGACAGGCCCATCTCGTGGTAGCGGCGGTAGAAGCGCTCGGCGTCCGAGCCGATCAGCGTCGAGAACACCACGTCCGGCTGGATGCGGCGGATGTCCTCGACAACCTCGTTGATGTCGGCCTGGTCGCAGCCCAGCCGCAGATAGGTTTCGTCGAGGATCTCGCCGCCGTGCTGCTCGACGGTGTCGCGCATGATGCGGTTGGTCTCGCGCGGATAGATGTAGTCGGCGCCCACCAGGAAGATGCGCGAGCCGCAATGCCGGATCAGGTAGGCCGCCAGCTGCATGCTGCCCTGGTTGGGCGCGGCGCCCGTGTAGATGACGTTGGGCGAATACTCGAAACCTTCGTAGACCGAGGCGTACCACAGCAGCGAGTTGCTGCGCTCGACCACCGGCAGCATGGCCTTGCGGCAATGCGAGGTGCAGCCGCCGAAGATCACGTTGACCTCGTCGTCCAGCAGCAGCCGACCGGCCAGCCGGCGGTATTCCTCGCTCTCGCTGCGCGGGTCGTAGACCACCGGCTCCAGCGGCCGGCCCAGCACGCCGCCCAGCGCATTGATCTCTTCCACGGCCAGCACCGTGCCGAAGAAATGCTGCGACTCGGTGGTGCCGCTGACGCCGCTGCGCGAGTACAGCACGCCGATGCGCCAGCCGGGCACGGCCGGGGCCGGCGGCGTTGCGGAATTCGGGATCGGCGCGTTGCCGTCATTGGCCTGCGTCATGGCGTCGGGATCCGGGTTCATGCCTGCGGGTTCATTACCTTCAGGTGATCAATGATATGGCCTGCGGCCCCGGCCGCGCCAGCCTCGCCCTGGTCGACGATGGCGCCCTGCTTCAGGATCAGGTAGCGGTCGGCCACCTTGAGCGCGAAGGCCACGTTCTGCTCGACGATGAACATGCTGGTGCCGCGCCGCTCGCGCTCCCAGGCCAGCGCGCCGGCCAGCCGGTCGATCACCGAGGGCTGCAGGCCTTCGGTGATCTCGTCCAGCAGCAGCAAGGCGGGCCGCTGCATCAGCCCGCGCGCCACCAGCAGCATCTTCTGCTCGCCGCCCGACAGGGTGCCGGCATGCTGGCGCAGCCGGCTGGCGAACACCGGAAACAGCTGCGCCACGTCGGCGAAGCGCTCGTCGAACAGCCGGTCGGACGGCAGGCCAAGCCGCAGGTTGTCGCGGATGCTCAGATCCGGGAACAGCGCCTGTTCCTGCGCGGCATAGGCCACGCCATGGCGCGCCACGTCCTGCGGCCGCATGCGCGTGGCGTCCGCGCCGCCCAGCCGCACCCGGCCGCCGGCCTTGGGCAGATAGCCCATCACCGTCTTGAGCAGCGTGCTCTTGCCCATGCCGTTCTTGCCCAGCAGCGCCACGCAGGCCCCCGGCTCCACCGCCAGCGACACGTCGCGCAGCACCAGCGCCGACTTGTAGCCGCTGGACACGCCCTCCAGGGCCAGGGCGGGCTGGCCGCCCTGCCCGCCCGCACCGGCGCGTCCGTCCGCCTTCGCCTGTCCATTCGCCTGCATGTTCATTGCCGCGCCTCCTCTGCCACCGCCTGCGCGCTGCCGGCGTAGATGGCGCGCACCAGCGCCGACTCCACCACCTCCTGGAAACTGCCGTCCATCACGATGCGCCCCTGGTGCAGCACCACGATGCGCGTGGCCACCTCGGCCACGAAATCCAGGTCGTGCTCGACCAGCAGGCAACACAGCCCGTAGCGCCGCGACAGCGAGGACAGCACCTCGCCGATGCGGGTGCGCTCGGCCTTGCTCAGGCCCGCCGTGGGCTCGTCCAGCAACACCACGCGCGGCTCCAGCGCCAGCACCATGGCCAATTCCAGCGCCTGCTGCTGGCCGTGCGACAGGTCGCGCGCGGGGCAGTCCAGACACTGATCCAGTTCCGTCATGCGCAACACTTCCAGCGCGTAGGGCGGCAGCCGCAGCTCGGGCGCGCGCCGCAGCCAGGACGGACGCTCGCGGATGGCCGAGGCGATGCGCAGGCTTTCCGCCACCGTCATGCTGTCGAAGATGTTGGCGTTCTGGAACTTGCGGCCCAGCCCGGCGCGCACGCAGAACTCCGGCCCCTCGCGCCGTATGGTCCGGCCGCACAGCTCGATCTCGCCGGCCGAGCGCTCGGCGCCGTCGGCGATGCAGCGCATCAGCGTGGTCTTGCCCGCGCCGTTCGGGCCGATCAGTCCCAGCAGCTCGCCGCCGCCGGCCTTCAGGTCGATGCCTTCCAGCACCTGCAGGCTGCCGAAGCGCTTGGCCACGCCGCGCAGGCTCAACCCCGCCGCGCCTTCCGGCGCCGGCGGCCTGGCGGTCAGCGCCGGCGCGGGCGCTGCGGCCGCGCGCCGTTTCGGCCCCAGCAGCAGCGGCAGCAGCCCGCGCGGCAGCAGCAGGATGACCACGATGAAGGTCACGCCCAGCAGCAACTGCCACACAAAGGGCATATAGCCGCTCAGGTACGAGGCCGCCAGGTTGATCAGAATCGCGCCCAGCACCGGCCCCCAGATCGTGCCGCGCCCGCCCAGCGCCACCCAGATGATCAGCTCGGTGCCGAACACGAAGCCGGTCAGCTCCGGCGCCACCACGCCGCTGAAGGCGCCGTAGCCGAAGCCCGCCAACGCCGCCACCACGCCGCACGCGACCAGCAGCGCGATACGCCAGCGCGCCGTGTCCAGCCCCAGGTAGCTGCAACGCGATTCGTTGTCGCGCAGCGCCGCCAGGATGCGGCCGGCGTCGCTGCGCGTCACCGTCCAGGCCAGCAGCGCCACCGCCGACAGCGCGCCCGCCGCCACCACGTACCAGGCCTGCAGCGACAGGTCGAAGCTGTCGTAGCCGGTCAGCCCCGAGGACGAGCCGGTATAGGTGCCGCCGGACAGCGCCACCTGGGTCAGCACGATGGGCAGCACCAGCGATATCACCGTGGCGAAGAACGGCGAGGCGCCCCGGTAGAAGGACAGCCAGCCCGTCACCAGCGCCAGCGCCGCCGAGGCCAGCGCCGCCGCCAGCACGGCCAGCGCCGCCACTCCGGGCGAGAAGCCGAAATGCGTGAAGGCCAGCCCGGCCGCATAGGCGCCCACGCCGAAGAACGCCGACTGCCCGAAGGTCAGGTAGCCGGTATAGCCCCACAGCAGGTCCACCGTCACCGCGGCGATGGCGAAGAACAGCGCCTTGATCAGCACGTTCAGCAGATAGGTGTCGAACAGCCAGGGGCCGGCCACGGTCAGTGCCAGGCATAGCGCCGCCAGCGCGCCCAGATCGCGGCCGTTGCGGCGCGCGCGGCCCGCTGGCGCTTCGCGTTCCAACAAGGTGTCAGTCATCATGAATTCTCCGTGGCGCGCGCCACTACCGCGTCAGTCATGGGAAAAGCCCTGCGGACGGATGCGCAGCGTCAGCGCCGCCAGCACGGCGATCGTGACGCCGCCCAGGATCGGGCTGAGGTACACGCTCACCAGCACCTGGCAGGCGCCGTACACCAGGCAGGTCAGCAGCAGCGCGCCGATCGAATGGCCGGACACCATCACCAGCATGAAGGCGCTGACCAGCCAGGGCAGGCCCATGTTCGGATCGACGCTGGACAGCGGCGTGATCAGCGCGCCGGCCAGCGCGCCCAGGCCCGCGCCCAGGCCGAAAGTCGCCAGGCGGATGCGCTCGGCCTGGATGCCCAGCCCGCGCGCCAGGTTCTCGTTCATGATGACGGCGCGCGTGCGCACGCCAAAGCGCGTGCGGTTCAGCAGCAGCGTCAGCAGCAGGTACAGCAGCAACGCCGCCGGGATCAGGAACAGCCGGTAGGCCGAGTACTCCGTGCCCAGCAAGCTCGCCGCGCCCTGCACCGGCGAATCGACGAACTGCACCTCGCGGCCGAAGGCCATGGTGATGAGCTGGCCGATCACGATGCCCAGACCCCAGGTCGCCAGAATGGCGTCCAGCGGCCGTTTGTACAGCGGCTGCACGATCAGCCGCTCGACCAGCAATCCGGTGGCCACGCCCGCCGCCAGCGCGGCCGGCAGCGCCAGCCAGGGGTTCAACCCCAGCTGCGTCACCACCAGGCTGGCGTAGCTGCCCAGCGTGATGATGGCGCCATGGGCGAAGTTCACGATCTTCATCACCCCGAAAATGATCATCAGCCCGGCGGTCACGATGAACAGCATGGCCGCAGTGCTCAGGATGTCCAGCAACAATCCCATCGTCTTCTCCGGCGGCCGCCCGACTGGCGGGCGGCACGCATCCAACACAGTTTGCCGCGCCCCGGCAATACGCCTGGCGGGGCCGCACGGAGCCGGCTTCGCCGGTCCGTGGCGGCGTCCCCTTTCGAGGGGGAGCGCGTGGCGCTTCGGGGGTGGGCCTCACCTCACTTAAGATCCGGACACTGGGCGCCAGGGTCGACGTTCTCGAAGGTCTGCAGGATCTTGATGGACCCGTCCTGCTGCACCTGACCCAGCCGCATGGTCAGCGCGGCATGGCGCTGGCGGTCCATCTTCACCACCCCGCGCGGACCGTCGAAGGACACCTGGCTCAGCGCCGCCACGATCTTCTGCGCATCCATGCCGCCGGCCTTTTCCACCGCAGCCTTGTACAGGTAGAACCCCTCGTACTGCGGCTCGGACAGGTCATTGGCGGTCTTGGCCTGGTCGCCGAACTTGGCTTTCAGCGCGGCCAGGAATTTGTGGTTCTGCGCGTTGTCGATGCTGGTCAGGTAGGACGCCGACATGTACATGCCCGCCGCCGTGTCGCCCATGGTCCTGGCCGTGCCTTCGTCGATGGCCAGGTTGCCATAGGGCATGGACAGTCCGGCCGCGCGGATCTGCTTGGCCAGGCCCACGTTGGGACTGCCGCCCGCGGTGGAGCTGATCAGCGCGCCGGGCTGGGCCGAGCGGATCTTGGAGACGATGGGCGTCCAGTCGGTGCCGTCCATGGGCAGGTATTCCTCGCCCACCACCTTGCCACCCTGCTTCTCGATGTACTCGCGGGTGAACTTGAGCATGCCCCGGCCAAAGGCGTAGTCGCTGCCGACCAGGAAGAAGGTCTTGACGCCGCGCTCCTTCATGAAGTGGTCGACGATGGGCGCGACCTGCTGCTCCGGCACCCAGCCGTTGACGTGCATCCAGCGGTTGCAGGAACGGCCTTCGTAGAACGAGCTGTAGATGTACGGGATCTTGCCCCGGTTGATGATGGGCAGCGCGGCGTTGCGCGCCGCGCTGGTTTCCATGGCGATCACGGCGTCCACTTTCTTCTGGAACACCAGCGTGTCGTAGGCCTTTTGCGCACCCACCGCCGACGAGGCGTCGTCGGCGATCTCCAGCACCACCTGGCGGCCCAGGATGCCGCCGGCGGCGTTGATCTCGTCGGCGGCCAGCTGCGAGGCCTGCACCACGGCCGGCGCGATCACGCTGTTGGCGCCGGACAGGCCCACCGGCACGCCGATGCGCAAGGGTTCGGCGGCCTGCGCGGACGCGGACGCGCCCAGCAGGGCGACCACCGACAGGCGCAGCAGGAAGCTGCAATACGGAAGACGGCGTTGCGAAATGCTCATGGTTTTCTCCTTGGGGGCCGGCGGTGGTCCGCCGTTCGGATGTGCTGCGGGTTCGCTGCTGGATTCGCTATTCAGGTCACGGTCCTGTCCGCCGCCGGCGATGGGCCGGCGCCAAGCATTTCGTCGTACACGTCGCGGCGCCGGTCGCGCAGCACGTGGTTGAAGGCGTTGAGCTGGCGCGCGCGGCGCGCGGCCTTCAGGTCCACCGCCGCGACCAGGATCTCTTCCCGGTCGTGGCTGGCCGGCCCCGCCACCGTCCAGCCCTGCGCGCCCACGATCAGGCTGCGGCCGACGAAGGGCTGGCCGCGCTCGATGCCCACGCGGTCGGCGCAGGCCACGGTCAGGCCGTTGCTGTGAGCGCCGGCGATCGCCAGCGCGTGCGCCATCGCCGGGCCGTCAGGCGTCTGCCCCGGCATCGGCACCCAGTTGGTGGGCACGGCCACGATGTCCGCGCCGCGCATCGCCAGCAGCCGGTAGACCTCGGGGAACCAGCCGTCGTAGCAGATGGCCACGCCCAGCCGGCCGAACTCGGTGTGGAACACCGGCAGGCCCAGGTCGCCCGGTTCGAAATACAGGTTCTCGTCGCCCCACAGGTGCAGCTTGCGGTAGGTGCCCAGATAGCCTTGCGGGCCGGCGACCAGCGCAGAGTTGTAGAGCCGGCCGCCGTCGCGCTCGGCGATGCCGGCCACCAGATGGATGCCCAGCCGTTGCGCCAGCGCGATCCAGGCGCGCGCGCTGGGGCCGTCCGGCACTGTCTCGGCCAGCGCGTAGGCTTCCTCGCGGCTTTCGAACATGTAACCGGTATTGGCCAGCTCGGGCAGCACCACCAGCCGCGCGCCCTGGGCGGCGGCCTGTTCGACCAGCGCCCCGGCGCGCGCCACGTTGGCGGCGACCTCGCCCATCGCCGGGGCCATCTGCACGCAGGCGATCCGCAAATCGGCGGCGGGCGGATGCTGCGGGGAAGACTCTTGCATGCCATCTCCTTCATTTCTGGAACAGAACGCGACGCACGATCCGACGACGAAAACAAAAAGCCCCCGACCACGCGTTGCGTGCATATCGGGGGCTTTCATAGCCAGAAGGTGAATTCAGGCGGCAATCATTGCCGCGGGTACCGCCACTGCCGGCGCGCCGTGCGCGCCGCGGTCGAAGCTGACCTTGGCTCGCATGATAGAAAGGCCGGCGGCGGCGTGGCAATAAGAGATTTCCCGGACAAATCGTCTCGAAATGACACCACTACCGGCATCGCCGGCGTTACTATCGCGCTCCGGAAAATTCCGCGGACCGCGCCTTGCCCGCGCGCCGCGCCTGGACGATCGCGCACGCAAGGGGCTCATGCGCGACGGCTTCCGGTGTCCTTCGGCCCCCGGGAGCAACAATCGATGACGCATGACCTGCATGGCAAGCAACGATGGTGGGCGCTGATGGTGCTCTGCCTGGGCGTGTTGATGATCGTCCTGGACACCACCATCGTCAACGTCGCCCTGCCCTCGATCCGCGAAGACCTGCAATTCACCGAGACCGCGCTGGTCTGGGTGGTCAACGCCTACATGCTGACCTTCGGCGGCTTCCTGCTGCTGGGCGGACGGCTGGGCGACCTGTACGGCTCGCGCCGCATGTTCCTGGCCGGCCTGACGCTGTTCACCGCCGCGTCGCTGGCCTGTGGACTGGCCCAGGGGCAAACGCTGCTGATCGTCGCGCGCGCCGCGCAAGGCCTGGGCGGCGCCGTGGTCTCGGCGGTGTCGCTGTCGCTGATCATGAACCTCTTCACCGAGCCGGGCGAACGCGCCCGCGCCATGGGCGTGTACGGCTTCGTCTGCGCCGGCGGCGGCAGCATCGGCGTGCTGCTGGGCGGCCTCCTGACCAGCGCGCTGAGCTGGCACTGGATCTTCCTGGTCAACATCCCGATCGGCGTGCTGGTCTACGCGCTGTGCCTGCGGCTGCTGCCGGCGTCCCGGCCCGCTCCGGCCGGCACCCGGCTGGACGCGGGCGGCGCGCTGACCGTGACGGCCTCGCTGCTGCTGGCGGTCTATGCGGTGGTCAACGGCAACGAGGCCGGCTGGACCTCGGCGCAGTCGCTGTCGCTGCTGGGCGCGGCGGCGCTGTTGATGGCGCTGTTCCTGGCGATCGAGGCGCGCTCGTCCGACCCGCTGATGCCGCTGTCCATGTTCCGCCTGCGCAACCTGGCCACCGCCAACGTCGTGGCGGTGCTGTGGGCCGCCGCGATGTTCGCGTGGTTCTTCGTGTCGGCGCTCTACATGCAGCGCGTGCTGGGCTATGACGCCATGCAGGTGGGCCTGGCCTTCCTGCCCGGCAACCTGATCATGGCGGTGTTCTCGCTGGGCCTGTCGGCCAAGCTGGTGATGCGCTTCGGCATCCGCGGGCCGCTGGCCTGGGGGCTGGCGCTGGCGGCCCTGGGGCTGGCGCTGTTCGCGCGCGCGCCCATCGACGGCAGCTTCACGCTCGACGTGCTGCCTGCGATGGTGCTGCTGGGGCTGGGCGCGGGCGTGGCCTTCAATCCCATGCTGCTGGCCGCCATGAGCGACGTCGAGCCGTCGCGCTCCGGCCTGGCCTCGGGCCTGGTCAACACCGCCTTCATGATGGGCGGCGCGCTGGGACTGGCGGCGCTGGCCAGCCTGGCCGCCGCGCGCAGCGCCGGACTGGCGGCGGCCGGGGCCGCCCCGCAGGCCGCATTGAACGGCGGCTACCAGGCTACCTTTCTGGCCGGCGCCCTCCGCGCCGGGGGCGCGGCGCTGCTCAGCGCCGCGCTGGTGCGCACGCGCAACCATGAGCTGGCGCGGCCGGCCGGCGACACGCCGCCCATGCACTAAGGCGAGGCGGGCGTGGCGTCGCCGCCACGCCCGGCCGGACTTTGCAGAGCTTGACGGTCCGGCGCGGACAGGCTTGCGCTAATCTGGCTGCGCCACCACAGCCAGGCAGCCTCCTCATGACCTTTCTCGCAAGCGCCAACCTGCTGCGCCGCCGCGACGGCCACGAAGCCCGCGTCACCTTCGTCGAGCTGTTCTTCGATCTGGTGTACGTCTTCGCGGTCACCCAGATCTCCCACAGCCTGCTGCACGACCTGACCCTGATGGGCGCGCTGCACGCGCTGGTCTTGTGGTTCGCCGTCTGGCTGGGCTGGCAGTACACCTGCTGGGTCACGAACTGGTTCGATCCCGACGCCGTGCCCATGCGCGTGATGCTGTTCGCCGTGATGCTCGCCGGCCTGGTCTCGGGCGCCGCCCTGCCCGGCGCCTTCGGCGCCACCGGGCTGGTGTTCGCCATCAGCTACGTGGTGATCCAGGTGGGCCGCACGCTGTTCATCGTGCTGCACCTGGGGCCGTCGCATCCGCTCTCGCCCAACTTTCGCCGCATGCTGGCCTGGCTGTGCGTGTCGGCGGTCCTGTGGATCGCCGGCGGCCTGTCTCAGGACGACACGCGGCTGGCGCTGTGGGCGCTGGCGGTGGCCTGCGAATACCTGTCGCCCATGATCGGCTTCCGCTTCCCCGGCCTGGGCCGTTCCGCCACGCGCGAATGGACCATCGAGGGCGGCCACCTGGCCGAGCGCTGCCAGCTCTTCGTCATCGTGGCGCTGGGCGAGACCCTGCTGATCACCGGCGCCACGCTGGCTGGCCTGGACAACTGGCACGCGCCGGCGCTGATCGCGCTGCTGGCCGCCTTCCTCGGCACCGCCGCGATGTGGTGGGTGTACTTCGACACCAGCAGCCATGACGGCACCGAGGCCATCGTGCATTCGGACGATCCGGGCCGCATCGGCGCCTGGTTCCACTACGTGCACGTAATCCTGATCGCCGGCGTGATCGTCTCGGCCGTGGCCAACGAACTGGTCATCCTGCATCCGGACGGCCGCAACACCATGCCGGCCGCCGCCGCGCTGATCGGCGGCCCGGCGCTATACCTCGCCGGCAACGGCATCTACAAGACCGTGGTCTACGGCCGCTTCCCCTTGTCGCACGTGGTCGGCCTGTTGCTGCTGGCCGTGCTGGCGCCCATCGCCTTCGTCACCGACAACCTGATGGTGGGCGGCCTGACCACGCTGATCATGATCCTGGTGGCGGCCTGGGAAAGCGTGGCGCGGCGCAAGGCTCGCGCCGCCGCCCCGCACTGAGCCGGGGCGCGCGCCCCGATCAGCCGGCCGCCGGCCGCTGCGAGAACACCTCGCGCATGGCCTCGGCCGCCCGCTGCATCACCGGCACGGCGCGCAGCAGATCGTCCAGCATCACCCGCGCCGTCGGCGCATGGCAGGCCACGGCCGCCACCACGCGATCTTCCTCGTCGCGCACCGGTACCGCCACCGCGCTCATGCCGCGCACGAACTCCTCGTTGTCGATGCCGATGCCGCGCGCGGCCAGGCGCTCCAGCTCTTCCTCCAGCTGCTCGGGCCGGGTCAGCGTGCGCGGCGTGTTGCGCGTGAGCGGCAGCCGAGCCACCACGCGCGCGCGTTCCAGCCGGCTCATCGAGGCCAGGAACAGCTTGCCGCTGGCGGTGCAGTGCATGGGCACGTGGCTGCCCACCGCGAAGATCAGCCGCAACGGCTCGGCGGTTTCGACGCGCTCCATGTAGATGACGCGGTCGCCGTCCGGCGCGGTCAGGTTGCAGGTCTCTCCCAGCGTGCCGGCCAGCTGCGCCAGCACCGCGCGGCAGGCGCGCGTGTAGGCCGAGGCGCGCAGCGTGGCCAGCGCCAGCGCGCCGGCCTGCGGCCCCGGCACGTAGCCGCGCTCGACCGGCGTGGCGGCGACGAAGCCGGCGCGCTGCATCGCGGCCAGCAGCCGCATCAGGGTGGTCTTGGGCATGGCCAGACGCTGCGCCAGCTGGGCCAGCGTGGGCGGATGCTGGGCCCGGGCCAGATGGTCCAGCACATGCAGGGCGCGCAGGCTGCGCGCCTCCTCCAGCCGCGACCCGGCGTCCTCGTCCCGGCCGTCCTGGATGCCGCCATCGGCGCCGTCCCGCGATGCTGCACTGCGATTTTGAAACCGAAGCCCCATGTTCTGTTCCATTTCCCGCCCCGCGCGCCGATTGCGCTTGGCCCGGCGCGCGCGCTTCCTAGAATCGCCTCAAGCCTCGCGGGCCGTGCTCGCGCCGCGAGGAACCCGGCCAGTATATAAGCGCCCCCGGCCCCGGCAAGCAGGAAAAAACGCGTCGTGACGGACGCGCGCTTGCGCAGGCCCGGGCGCCAGGGAGACAGGCGGCATGTCGGACACAGTGGACTACATCGTGGTGGGCGCCGGTTCGGCCGGATGCGTGCTGGCCAACCGGCTGAGCGAGGACGGCGCGCATGCCGTCTGCCTGCTGGAGGCCGGTCCGCGCGACCGCTATCCGTGGATACACATCCCCATCGGCTACGGCAAGACCATGTTCCACAAGGAAGTGAACTGGGGCTACTACACCGATCCCGATCCCAACATGCTGGGCCGCCGCATCTACTGGCCGCGCGGCCGCACGCTGGGCGGCTCCAGCGCCATCAATGGCCTGATCTATATCCGGGGCCAGCGCGCCGACTACGACGCCTGGGCCGCCGCCGGCAATCCCGGCTGGCGCTGGGAAGACTGCCTGCCCTACTTCCGCCGGCTGGAGGACAACGACCTGGGCGAGAGCCCGACGCGCGGCGTGGGCGGCCCGCTGAGCGCCACCTCGATCAAGACGCCGCATCCGCTGGTCGAGGCCATGATCGAGGCCGCCGCCGGCCTGGGCGTGCCGCGCGTGCGCGACTTCAACACCGGCGAACAGGAAGGCGCGGGCTATTACCAGCTCACCACGCGCCACGGCCGGCGCTGCTCCACCGCCGTGGCCTACCTGCGTCCGGCCGAGGGCCGGCCCAACCTGCGCGTGCAGACCGGCGCCCACGCCATGGCCGTGCTGTTCGAGGGCCGCCGCGCCTGCGGCGTGCGCTACCGCGTCGACGGCGAGGTGCGCACGCTGCGAGCCCGGCGCGAGGTGCTGCTGTGCGCCGGCGCGCTGCAATCGCCGCAGCTGCTGCAGCTGTCCGGGGTCGGGCCGGCGGCGCTGCTGCGCCAGCACGGCATCGGCGTGGTGCGCGACCTGCCGGGCGTGGGCGAGAACCTGCAGGACCATCTGCAGATCCGGCTGATCTACGAGACCCGCCGTCCCATCACCACCAACGACCAGTTGCGCACGCTGGCCGGACGCGCGCGCATCGGCCTGCAATGGCTGCTGTTCCGCGACGGGCCGCTGGCGGTCGGCATCAACCAGGGCGGCCTGTTCTGCCGCGTGGATCCGGCCAGCGCCACGCCGGACACGCAGTTCCATTTCGCCACGCTGTCGGCCGACATGGCCGGCGGCAAGGTGCATCCGTTCTCGGGCTGCACCTACTCGGTGTGCCAGTTGCGGCCCAGCTCGCGCGGCCATGTGCGGCTGCGCAGCGCCGATCCCTTCGAGGCCCCGTCCATGCAGCCGAACTACCTGTCCACCGAGCTGGACCGCCGCATGGCGGTGGATGCGGTCAAATACGCGCGCCGGCTGGCGGCCGCCGAGCCGCTGGCCGGGCTGATGAAACGCGAGTTCCGGCCCGGCCCCGAGGTGCGCGACGACGACGAGATCCTGCACTTCTGCCGCGAATACGGCGCCACCATCTTTCATCCTTCGGGCACGGCCAAGATGGGGCCGGCCGACGATCCGCTGGCGGTGGTGGACGAGCGGCTGCGCGTGCGCGGCGTGGCCGGGCTGCGCGTGGTCGACTGCTCGGTCATGCCGACGCTGGTGTCGGGCAACACGAACGCGCCCGTGATCATGCTGGCCGAGCGCGCGGCCGAATTCATATTGCAGGAACAGTCCCTGCCCGCGACGCCAGGCGCCGCCTCGCTGGAGGCATGCACGCGGACGGGCGAGGCCGGCGCCACGGCAGCCCGATGATGCGGCATCCGCCAGTCCAACCGTAGCACCCCCAACGGCCAGGCGCGGCGCAGACCGCCCGGCCATCCACCAGAGGAGAGCAGACATGGCCAAGCAGAACGTAGCGGCGGTGCGCAGAGTCGTCACCGCCTCGCTGATCGGCGCCACCATCGAGTGGTACGACTTCTTCCTGTACGGCGTCGTCGCCGGCATCGTGTTCAACAAGCTGTACTTCCCCACGGACGACCCGCTGGTGTCGACCATGCTGGCCTACACCACCTTCGCGGTCGGCTTCATCACGCGTCCGCTGGGCGGGCTGATCTTCGGCCACTTCGGCGACCGCATCGGCCGCAAGAGCATGCTGGTGATGACGCTGATGATCATGGGCGTGTCGACCTTCCTGATTGGCCTGGTGCCCACCTACGACAGCATCGGCATCTGGGCGCCCGTGCTGCTGCTGCTCTTGCGCGTGTTCCAGGGCATCGGGCTGGGCGGCGAATGGGGCGGCGCGGTGCTGATGGCCTATGAGTACGCGCCGCCGGAGAAGAAAGGCTTCTACGCCTCGCTGCCGCAGATCGGGCTGGCCATCGGTCTGTGCCTGGCCTCGGGCACGGTGGCGCTGCTGTCCACCCTGCTCACCGACGCGCAGTTCATGGCCTGGGGCTGGCGCGTCGCCTTCCTGGCCTCGGCCGCGATGGTGCTGGTGGGCATGTACATCCGGCTCAACATCAAGGAGACGCCCGAGTTCTCCGAGGTCAAGGCGCGCAACGCCGAGAGCCGCATTCCCTTCTTCGACATGCTGCGGCGCTATCCGGGCAATGTGCTCAAGGGCATGGGCGCGCGCTACATCGACGGCGTGTTCTTCAATGTGTTCGGGGTCTTCTCGATCTCGTACCTGACCCAGACCGTGCAGATCACGCGCACGCAGGCGCTGACCGGCGTGATGGCGGCGGCGCTGGTGATGTGCGTGTTCATCCCCTTCTTCGGCCGGCTGTCGGACCGCATCGGCCGCACGCGCGTCTACTTCTGGGGCTCGCTGATCACGGCGGCGGCGTCCTTTCCGGGCTTCTGGCTGATGCTCAACAGCCAGGGCAGCGTGATGCTGGTGTGGCTGGCCATCATCGTGCCCTTCGGCATCTTCTACGCCGCCGTCTACGGGCCGGAGGCCGCGCTGTTCTGCGAGCTGTTCGACGCCAAGGTGCGCTACACCGGCATCTCCTTCGTCTATCAGTTCTCCGGCATCTTCGCCTCGGGCATCACGCCCATCATCGCCACCGCCCTGCTCAAGAGCGGCGGCGGCCAGCCCTGGCTGATCTGCCTGTACGTGCTGTTCGCGGGCCTGGTGTCGGCGCTGTGCGCATGGCTGATCGGACGCGGCGGAGTCAGGCGCGGGGGACCGGCCGGCCGTGGAACGGATAGTTGGGATCGTTGTAGCCGTGGGTGGAAGCGTGACCCGGCGTGACCCAATCGTCCACCAGCGTCTCGTCCTCGGGCGTGATGCGCAGGTCCAGCGCGGCGTAGTAGTCCTGCATCTGCGCCAGCGTGCGCGGGCCGGCGATCACCGAGCTGACCAGCGGATTGGCCAGCACCCAGGCGGTGGCGAAGGGGCCGGGCTGCACCCCGCGCGCGGCGGCATGCTCGACCAGCCGCTGCGCGATCCGCAGCGATTCCTCGCGGAACTCGGTGGCCAGGATGCGGCGGTCGCCACGACCGGCGCGCGTGTCCGCCCCGGGGGCCTGGCCCGGCAGGTACTTGCCCGTGAGCACGCCGCGCGCGATCGGGCTGTACGGCACCACGCCCAGGCCATAGTGGCCGCAGGCGGGCAGGATCTCGACCTCGGGGCCACGGTTGAGCATGTTGTAGTACGGCTGGCAGACCACCGGCTGCGGCACGCCCAGCTGTGCGCACAACCGGATGACCTCGGCGATGCGCCAGCCTCGGAAGTTCGACAGACCGAAACCGCGCAGCTTGCCGGCGCGGATCAGGTCGCCCAGCGCCCACACGGCCTCTTCCAGGTTTTCCTCGTGGTAGTCGCGGTGCAGGTACAGGATGTCCAGGAAATCGGTGTCCAGCCGCGCCAGGCTGGCCTCGACGCCGCGCACCAGCCACTGGCGCGAATAATGCGCCTGGTTGGGGCCCTGGCCCATGGCGTTGCCGATCTTGCTGGCCAGCACCCAGTCATGGCGCTGGCCCTTGAGCAGCCTGCCCAGCACCTGTTCGGAACGACCGTCGTTATAGACATCGGCCGTGTCGATGAAATTCACACCCTGTTCGCGCGCCGACGCGACGATGCGCGCGGCCTCGTCGTCCGGCGTCTGTTCGCCGAACATCATGGTGCCCAGGCACAGCGGCGATACGCGGAGATTGCTGTTTCCCAGTCTGCGGTAATTCATGGCGGTTCCCTTGTGGCGTTGCGGGCGGCGTCTGCGCCGGACGGCACATATTGCCAGAAGCCCGCGCCATGGGACGCGCCGGCGCCGAAGCCGTGCCACGCGCCATGCCTGCGTTCAGGGATCCGTCAGTGCGGGCGGAGCGTCAGGCGGGCATGCCCGCCGGCGCCGCGCGGCGGCGCGCGCCGTCCAGCAGCAGGTCCGAGATGAATCCCGACAGCGTCGAGGATTCCTGCCCCGGCGCCTGGCGCACGAAACGTTCGATGATGCCCATCAGCGCATGCGCGAACAGCTCGGCCGAAACCTCGGCGCGGAACAGGCCGGCCTGCTGCTCCAGGCGCACCCTGGCCGCGATCATGCGCGCCAGTTCGTCCTTGAGATCCTCGGCCGAATCGGCCTGGAAGAAGCCGATGCGGGTCAGGTTGGGATTCTCGCGCAAGATGGCCAGCAGGCCGCCGACGCTGGCGCGCACGCGCTCGTCCAGCCCCGAACCCGGCGCGCCGGGCTCGCGCTCCTGGCCGATGATGCCGCGCAGGCGCTCGGCGAACATGCCGACGAGTTCGTCATAGGCCGCCTGCTTGCTGGTGAAGTATTGATAGAAGACCGGCTGCGTCACGCCGGCGCGGGCGACAATGTCGCTGATCCGGGTATGCTGGAAGCCGCGTTCGGCGAATTCCGCCGCGGCCACTTCCAAAAGCTGCAATCTGGTGCGTTCGCCTTTCGTCAGGCGCGGGTCTTGCGATAAAGATGGGGGTCGTGCCGTACTCATGAATGGTCTTGCCTTGCTAGTCGCGAGAAAATACTACCTTCGTATTCTTTTGACCACTGTTTCCCTGTATTGCCACACCGCCAATATGTATCGACTGTTGCGTCGACCGTTCCGTCTCCCATTTTTTTCGCTGCGCGCAGCCCTGCTGGCCGCGCCCTTGTTGCTGGGCGGCTGCATTCCGTACCCGGCGTACAAGACGCTGCAGCCGCAGGCCCGCGCCACCGTGATCGACGAGCAGTCCAGGCCCTTGGCGGACGCCCGCGTGATCCTGATCACCTCCTCCTATCCCTATGGCCGGGAACGCTGGCGCGATGAACAGCGCAGCGGCGAGGACGGCGTCGCCTCATTCGAGAATCACAGCGAATGGCGTGCCGAATCGCTGATGATCCATGGCCGGACGATCTTTTTCTGGAACTGGTGCGTGGAGAAACCGGGCTATGCGACCTATCGCACGCTGCTGACGTCGTCGGACGACTTCAACGCGCGGCCGACGATCACGCTGACGCCCGGATCGTCGCAAACTTGCGACGATCCGGGCGCGAGCAAGGACCGTCCGCCCAAGTCCTGAAATCCGCTGAAATGCGGGTAACCATTGACACATCTATTTCCGCGCCGCGGCGGTAAAGTAGCGTCATCGCCACAGTTCTCAGCGCATCGCCGGGCCTGGGCGACTCGGGAGCACGAATCATGAAGCGGTTTTCAGGCCGACTGGTCAGCGCGGCGCTGGCACTGGCCCTGGCAAGTTCGCCAGCCTTCGCCGGCAGGTATCACCATCACGATCACTATCGCGGCGGCAGCGCCAGCGGCTGGTGGATAGGCGGCGCGGTGGCGCTGGCCGCCGCCGGGCTGTACCTGGCGGCCAACTCGGAGCCGAGCTACGCGCAGGCCGGCGTCTACGCGCCCGGCGTGGCCTACACCAGCCCTCCGGTTTATGCCGCGCCGGTCTATTCGGCGCCTGTCTATGCCGCGCCCGTCTACGCAGCCGCGCCGCAACAGTACGCGCCGGTGCAGTATCAACAGCAGAGTCCCGCCGACAATGCGCTGGCCAACGCGTCCACCGATTGCCAGCGCTGGGCCATCAACCAGAGCGGCTACGACCCGGCCACCATCTCGCAATGGACCACGCAGGTCATGGTGGACTCCTACAACCGCGCGCTGGATTCCTGCATGAACAGCCGCGGCTACCGCGCCAACTGACTGCCAGGCCGGGCGGCCGCCCTCAGCGCCGCCTGGCCCGCCAGGCCAGCCACGCGCCGGCGGCCAGCAACAGCAGCGCCGGCACGATCCACACGAAGGCACTGTCCGTATAGACGACCTGATCCACCGGATCGTAGTCCCGGCCCAGCTCGTTGAAGTCGCGTATCAGGTACAGGTCGTACCAAAGCCAGAAGCAGAAGGCCGACAGGAGCAGGCACGCCCCGGCCCCTGCCGCCGCCACGCCGCGCCGGCGGCCCGCCGTGGTCGCCAGGAAGCGCCACGCCAGCCAGGCGCAGGCCCCGATCCCCACGGCCACCAGCAGCTCGCCCATGGTCAGGGTTCCCCGGCGTCTTCCAGCGCCAGCAGGCAGGCCTGCGCCTCGTCCCATTGCTGCTCGCTGAACACCTGCAAGCCCGCTTCGCGCAGCAGCGCGGCCGTCACGCCCTGGCCGGGCTGGCGCTGTCCCTGGAAACGGCCGTCATACACATAGGCGCTGCCGCAGGACGGACTGCCCTGCTTGAGCACGGCGACGCGAATGCCCTGGCGTCGCGCGGCGTCCAGCGCCATGCCGGCGCCCTGCACGAAGGGCGCGGTGACGTCCTCGCCGTTGACCGCGACCACGCGGGCGCGGCCGGCCAGCACGGCGGCGGCATCGGCCCCCGGCTCGATCTCGGCGGGCGGCCTGGGAATGGGCATGCCGCCGGCGACCTCGGGACAGACGGATACGATGCGGCCCTCGGCGCGCCAGCGCGCCAGCACGGGATGATCGACGGGCACCCCGCGGCCGTCGTAGCGCACGGGGTTGCCCAGCAGACAGGAACTGACCAGGACGTATTGCATGAAAGGCACCGGAACCGCGGCAGGCATCGGGGCCCACGCCCCGCGCCCGCCGCAAACCCTGGATGATAGATCAGGGGCGGTTAATGCATCGCGCCACGGGTGCGCGCCCGCGATCGCCGCCAGCCGGCATCTCGCCCCCTTATGCGATCACTTCCCGCGCCAGCGCCGCTACCGCTTTGGTCGCCTCATCCGCCTCATGCGCCTCGATCCAGGCCCGCAGCGCCGGATCACGCAGCTGCAATACCTCGAACAGGCCCAGCGCGCGCAAGGCGGGCAAGGCCTCCGCAATGTCGCGCCCGGCGGCCTCGCGGCGCTCCCGCGTGGCGGCGGCGTCGCACCAGGCGCGCGCATTCGCCAGGAACGCGCCCACCGTGCCCTTGCGCACCATCACGCCCTGGAATTCGCCCTGGTTCACGTCATCGGGCAGTACGTCTTGCGCTTTCATATCGGCTCCTTGCCGCGCCCGGGCCGCCGTGATGGCGCGCGCTGCGGGCACTGGCGCTACGATAGGCGCGTCGCGCCGGCAAGACTGGCGTATTCTGGTCATTCGATACCGCACTCATGCCAACGCCGACTCCGCCCGCTCCCCTGCTCGATCCCGCCCTGGCGCGTTCCCCGCGCGGTCCGCGCGCCATCGCCGTGCGACGCGATGATGCCGAGCTGCGCGACACCGCCATGCACCGCCACGCGCGCGGCCAGTTGCTGGGCGCGCGCCGGGGCCTGATCACGGTCTATGCCGGCGACCGGCAATGGGTCGCGCCGCCCTCTCAGGCGGTGTGGATTCCTCCAGGCTGGCCGCATGGGCTGCGCTCGCACGGGCCATATTCGGGCTACAGCGTCTACCTGAGCCCAGCGGCCTGCGCCGGCCTGCCGTCGGCGCCGCGCGCACTGGCGGCGTCCGCCCTGCTGCTGGCCGCCGTGGAGCGCGCGGCCTCCTGGGACGGCGATGCGCGGGACGCGCCGCGCCGGCGCGTGGTCGAAGTGATCCGCGACGAGATCCGCGACCAACCGCAAGCGGCCGACGCCCTGCTGCTACCCGCCGAAGCCCGATTGCAACGGCTAGCGCTGGCCCTGTCGGACGATCCCGCCGACACCCGCACGCTGGCCCAATGGGCCGACTGGATCGGCATGGCGCCGCGCACGCTGGCGCGGCATTTCCTGGCGGAGACCGGCCTGACGCTGAGCGCGTGGCGGCAGCGCGCCCGCCTGATGCGGGCGCTGGAAATGCTGGCGGCGGGCGCCGCCGTGACCACGGTGGCGCTGGACCTGGGCTATGACAACGTCAGCGCCTTCATCGCCATGTTCAAGCGCGAGCATGGCGTGACGCCGGGACGCTACGCGCCGGGCGGCGCGTAGCCGACCCTTGCGCCGGGCACAGCGACCGGACTCAGGCGTCCGAGGACGCGGCCGTCTTGCGCGGACGACGCGGACGCGCGGCGGTCTTGCGCGCGGGCTTGGCCTCGTCCGGCGCCGGCGCGTCGGCGGTAGCGGCAGGCGCCGGCGCGGCAACGCCGGCCTTGTCGCCAGTCGCGCCGTCGTCGGCGGCCATGGTGTCGCCCGCCGTCTTGGCGGCCTTGCCCCGGCCGGCGGCGCGGCGCGGGGTCTTGGCGGCACGCTTGGCGGCCGGTTTCGCGGTCGCCTGGACGGCGGCGGGCGTGTCGGCATCGGCCGAGCCATCCTGCGTTGCCTGGCTGTCGTCCTGCGCATGCGCGGCGGCGTCCGAACGCAGGTCCGGCGCGGCTTGCGACGGCCGCGTGGACGCGAAGCCGGCGCTGGCGCGGGATTCGTCTCCCGCTTGCGCCTGCTCGCCTTCCCAGGATTCAGCATCCTCCCACGGCAACACGGGCGTGGCCGCGCGCGCGGCGTCCTGCGCCGGTTCGCGGTCGCCATCCGCCGCCCCATCATCCTGCGCACGCTCGGCGTCACGGCGGCCGCCGCGCTTGCGATCGCGGCCCGACCGGCCCTTGGCGCCCTCCTGCTGGCCGCCGCGCGAACCCCGCGCGGCGCCTTGCGCCGGTTCGGCGGACGCTTCCTGCGTGGCGGCGGCAACGGCCTCATCCGCCGGCTGCAAGGCCGCGGCGCGCACGCCCTGGCGCGGCGCCGGACGGCCATGGGCGCTGTCGCGGTACACATAGGTGCCCGACTTTTCCTCGCGGCCCACGTCCAGGAAGCCGCGCGACTGCGCCTCTTCCAGCAGGTTGCCGAAGGCGCGGAAGCCGTAGTAGGACTCGTTGAAATCGGGCTTGCGCCGCTTGAGCGCGTCCTTCAGCACCGAAGCCCAGATCCTGTCGCCGTCGCCGCGCTCGGCCATGAGCGCGTCGAAGGTCTCGACCACCAGCTCGACCGCCTGGGTCTTGCGGGCTTCCTGTTCTTCCTTGCGGCGGCGCTCCTCTTCCGGCGTGCGGCGCTGGCCGCCGCCGGCGCCACGGCTGTCGCGGCTGTCGCGGCGCGACTCGGCGGCGCGCTGGCCTTCGCGGGCCAGGTCGTCATAGAAGATGAATTCGTCGCAATTGGCGATCAGCAGGTCGGAGGTGGACTGCTTGACGCCCACGCCGATCACCTTCTTGTCGTTCTCGCGCAGCTTGGACACCAGCGGCGAGAAATCGGAATCACCGCTGATGATCACGAAGGTATTGACGTGGGACTTGGTGTAGCAAAGGTCCAGCGCGTCCACCACCAGGCGGATGTCGGCGGAGTTCTTGCCGGACTGGCGCACGTGGGGGATTTCGATCAGCTCGAAATTGGCCTCGTGCATGGGGGCCTTGAATTCCTTGTAGCGCTCCCAGTCGCAATAGGCCTTCTTGACCACGATGCTGCCCTTGAGCAGCAGGCGTTCCAGCACCGGCCGGATGTCGAACTTCTGGTAGCGGGTATCGCGCACGCCCAGCGCCACGTTCTCGAAGTCGCAGAAAAGCGCCATGCTGACGTTTTCGTTGGGGGTATTCACAGTCTTTCTCCAATGCCGCGACGGCCGCGCGGACGCGTCGCTCAGGCCGTCATGATATACATTTCCCCTGGCCGCGCCCCCTTTTCCCGCCTGCTATCCCTCGCCGTCGCATTCCCGCCATTACACGCCGCACCCGGCGCCACGCCCGCCCCGTCCCATGTCCGCCCCAGACCTGCCCGTCCTGCACACCCCCCGCCTGATCCTGCGCCCGCTGGCGCGCGAAGACGCCGACGCCATCCAGCGCCTGTTTCCGCAATGGGAAGTGGTGCGCTACCTGGCCGACCAGATTCCCTGGCCCTATCCGCCCGACGGCGCGCGCCACTTCGTCGAGAACCTGGCCCTGCCCGCCATGGCGCGCGGCCAGCAGTGGCATTGGTCGATCCGCGAGCAGGCCGCGCCCGAGGCGCTGATCGGCGTGATCAGCCTGATGGACGACGAGCCGGACAATCATCGCGGCTTCTGGCTGGCGCCGGCCTGGCAGGGCCGGGGCTACATGAGCGAGGCCTGCGAGGCCGTGACCGGCTACTGGTTCGAGACGCTGGGCAAACCGCTGCTGCGCGCGCCCAAAGCCGCGCCTAACGCCGCCTCGCGCCGCATCTCCGAGAAATCCGGCATGCGGCTGCTGCGCACCGAGGAACGCGGCTATGTCAGCGGCCGCCATCCGAGCGAGCTGTGGGAAATCAGCCGCGAGGAGTGGCTGGCGCGCCGCAACCGCTGACGCCAGGGGCTGGCCTTGCGAACGGACGGCCGGCGCGGGCGGCTCCGGCGATTGCGCCCCTCCATGCGTCCCCGATTTGCTCACGGCGCTCCTGCTCCCCGCCGCCCGCGCCAAGCCGCCGCTTACCGCCCTTTTCGCCCCGTTTTCCCGCCGATTGAAGGCGGCCCGCCCTGGCTAGAATGCCCCAGCATCCAGCGCTGCGTCCGCGCAGCGCCTTCCCTTCGGGCCAGATCCATGAATCCGTCTACCGTCATCGGGGCCGCCGTCGGCCTGCTCACCCTGATCATCGTGGTGGCGCTGTCCGCCACCAACCCCGGCATGTATTTCAATCTGCCGGGCCTGGCCATCGTGCTGGGCGGCACCTGCGCCGCGCTCTTCATCGCCTACCCGCTGTCCGAGGTGGTGCGCGTGTTCAAGCTGGTGCGCACCGTGTTCCGCAACGACCAGCACGACCAGCAGCGCGACATCGACGAGCTGGTGAACATGGCCCAGCTGTGGATGAACACCGACGTGCACAAGGTCGAACAGGAGCTGAAGAAGGTCTCGAACCCCTTCCTGCGCACCGGCGTGCAGCTCATCATCGACAACACCCCGGAAGACCAGATCATCGAGCTGTTGCAATGGCGCGTGGCGCGGCTGCGCGCGCGCGAACAGGCCGAGGCGCAGATGTTCCGCGTCATGGCCACCTTCGCCCCGGCCTTCGGCATGCTGGGCACGCTGGTGGGCCTGATCAACCTGATGGCCATCCTGGGCGACGGCAGCATGCAGACCATCGGCCAGCAGCTGGCGATCGGCCTGATGACCACGTTCTACGGCATCCTGCTGGCCAACCTGGTGTGCAAGCCCATCGCGGTCAAGCTGGAGCGCCGCACCGCCCGCCGCGTCGAATCCATGAACATGGTGCTGCAAGGCATCGCCATGATGTGCGAGAAGCGCGGCCCGGCCGTCGTGCGCGAGACCCTCAATTCCTTCGTCATGCACGTCGAGGACGAGATCTATGACGGCGGCGCCCCCGCCGCGCAGCCGGCCAGGACCGAAGGCCAGGTCAAGGCCGGCGCCCGTCCCGTGTCCATCGCCCGCCCCGCCGCCGCGCGCCAATGAGCCTGATTTCTCCCTCCCTGGCGCAGCGGATCGAACAGGCCCGCCAGGCCCAGCTGCGCGCGCAGAAGGCCGCCGAGAACAGCGGCTGGCGCATGAGCCAGAGCAAGAGCGCCGGCGGCAAGGACCGCTACGCGCGCTGGCACGTGGACGAGGCGGTCGAGCAGGATTCCGAGAACTGGCTGCTGAGCTACCTGGACCTGATCACGCTGCTGCTGGCCATGCTGGTGGTGATGCTGGCCATCTCGCGCCTGCACGGCTTCCCCGGCGAGAGCAAACCGGTCGAGCTGGTCGGCTCGCTGGCCGCCAGCGGCCTGCCCGCCTACGACGGCGAATATTCCGAGTTCGACAAGGTCGCCATTCCGCCCGAATGGGCCGCGCCCGAGGCCACGGCCCAGGCGGCCGCGCCGGCCACGGCAAGCGACGGCGAGATCGTCGCCGAGGCCGCCCCGCCGCTGAAGGCCCCGTCCAAGGAGTCGCTGGGACTGGCCGACCTGGGCAAATCGGTGGACGTGATCGTCAACGAGCAATCGGTGAGCTTTCGCATCAGCAACGAGCTGCTGTTCGCCTCGGGCCAGGCCACGCTCAGCCCCGCCGGGCTGGACGTGATCAAGCGGCTGGCGGCGATCCTGAACAAGAACGAGTACCAGGTCTCGGTCGAGGGCCACAGCGACACGGTGCCGATCCAGACCCGCCAGTTCGCCTCGAACTGGGAGCTGTCCAGCAGCCGCGCCACCAGCGTGCTGCGCGAGCTGGTGCGCGACGGCGTGTCCGCCGGCCGCCTGCGCGCGGTGGGCTATGCCGAAACGCGACCCATCGAGAGCAACGAAACGCCGGCCGGCCGCGCCGCCAACCGCCGCGTCGAGCTGATCATGGACATCACGCAGCCGCCCAAGGCCGCGCCGGCGCCCGCGCCGGCCACGTCCTGCGCGGCGGCGGGCGGCGGCGCCTCTCGCCGCCGGCCGCGAACGGCGCTAAGCTGGCGGCCTGCCCTGCGCCAGGAACCTCCCTCCATGTCCTATCTGCTCCTGATCGTCGAACCGGTCGGCCAACGCGCCGAGCGCACGCCCGAACAAGGCCGCGAGGCCTATGGCGCCATGCTGCGCTATGCCGAAAGCCTGAACGAGCGCGGCCTGCTGCAACGCGCCGAATCGCTGAAATCCGACGCCGAGGGCGTGCGCCTGCGCGTGCGCGACGGCGAGCGCAGCGTGGTCGACGGCCCCTTCGCCGAGGCCAAGGAAATGATCGGCGGCTTCTTCCTGCTGGATTGCGACACGCGCGAGGAAGCGCTGGCGCTGGCCGCCGAATGCCCGGCCGCCGCCTGGGCCACCGTGGAAGTGCGCGAGCTGGGCCCCTGCTTTCTTTGAGTCGGCTTCGACCGCTCCATGAATGCCTCGCCAGCCTGCTCAGTAGCCGCGCCCCCGTCTTTCTCCTCTGGCAACCTCAGCCGCCCTTGCCAACGCGCCGCGACCCGGCAGGCGCCTGCCGGCCATGCTTCAGGATCAGGTCGTGCAGCGCCTGCGCCGCCGGCGACAGCACAGCGCCCTTGCGGCTCAGCAACGAAAACGTGCGCCTGACCGTCGGCGTGTGCAACGTCACCACGCGCAGGCCCGGATACGAGCCCGCCTGCCAGGCCAGCCTGGGCGCCACCGCGATGCCGGCGCCCGCCGCCACCAGCCCGACGGCCGTCGAACTGCGCTGCACCTCGTAGAAGGCTGACAGCTCCAGCTGGCTTTCCGCCAGCGCATGGTCCAGCAAGGGCCTGTTGTTGCTGCTGGCGCCGGGAAAGATCAGCCGGTGTCCTTCCAATGCCTTCCAAGGCAGCGCCTCAAGGCCCGCCAGCGGATGGTCATCGCGGCAGATCAGCACGAAATCGTCCTGCAGCAGCGGCACGCTTTCCAGCGAGGGCGGATGCGACTCGGCGATGTTGATGCCGAACTCCGCCTCGCGCGTCAGCACCGCCTGGGCCACCACCGCCGAGGAGTGATCCAGCACCTTGACGCGGTTCTGCGGATGATCGGCGCTATAGCGCTGCAGGATCTGCGGCAGGTAGTGCACGCCAATGGTCGGCACGCAGGCAATGGTGACGTCGCCGCGCCTGGCCTTGCCGGTTTCGCGGATCTCGGTCAGCGCGGCGGCCAGGTCGGTCAGCAGCCGGCGCGCCTGCGGCAGGAAGCTCTCGCCTGGCGGCGTCAACGCCACCGAGCGGGTGCTGCGCTCGACCAGCCGCACGCCCAGGAAGGACTCCAGGTTCTGCAGGCGGCGGCTGAGCGCCGTCTGGGTGATGCTGAGTTCGCCCGCCGCCCGGCGAAAGCTCTTGTGGTCCGCCACCGCGACGAAAGCCTGCACGCCGAGCACGTCTATTTTCATGAGAAAAATGCATCAATCGGGCAATTAATTTCATTTTACGTGCGCCGCTCGTCGCGTCCACAATGCCGGCACAGCCAGGGAGACCGACATGAACATCACCATCCTCGACGATTACTTCGACACGCTGCGGGGCCTGCCCTGTTTCCGCAAGCTGGACGGCCACGCGGTCACCGTGTGGAACGACCACGTGCAGGACACGGACGCGCTGGCCGAGCGGCTGCGCGACACCGACGCGCTGGTGCTGATCCGCGAGCGCACCCAGATCCTGGCGCCGTTGATCGCCCAGCTGCCGCGCCTGAAGCTGATCAGCCAGCGCAGCGTCTATCCGCATATCGACATCGCCGCCTGTACCGCGCATGGCGTCATCGTGTCCTCGAACCAGCACGCCGGCACGCCGTCCTATGCCGCCGCCGAGCTGACCTGGGGGCTGGCGCTGGCCGCCATGCGCCAGATCCCGCAGCAGATGAAGGCGCTGCAGGCCGGCGACTGGCAGATCGGCGTGGGCCGCACGCTGCGCGGGCGCACCCTGGGCATCTACGGCTATGGCCGGATCGGCGCGGAAGTGGCGCGCTACGGCGCGGCCTTCGGCATGAAGGTGCTGGTCTGGGCCCGCGAGGCCTCGCGCCAGCGCGCCCGCGACGAGGGCTGGGACACGGCGCCGGGAAAGGCCGCCTTCTTCGAGGCCTGCGACGTGCTGTCGCTGCACATGCGACTGGTGAAGGACACGCGCGGCATCGTCACGGCCGATGACCTGGCGCGCATGAAGCCCGGCGCTCTGCTGGTCAACACCAGCCGCGCCGGCCTGATCGCGCCGGGCGCGCTGGAACAGGCGCTGCGCGCCGGCCGGCCCGGCATGGCGGCGGTGGACGTGTACGAGGAAGAGCCGCTGCGCGACACCCGGCATCCGCTCCTGAACCTGCCCAACGTGATCTGCACGCCGCACATCGGCTATGTCACGGAGGACGAATACGAGACCCAATTCTCCGACGTGTTCGACCAGATCGTGTCCTATGCCGCCGGCCAGCCGATCCATGTGGTCAATCCGGAAGTGCTGGCGACCAGGCCTGGCGGCGCCTAGCGCGCCGTTCTCCTGAACCCGTATCGCCCCGTCCCTCGACACCCGTCGCGGGATTTTTTTCTAGGGGTTTACCCCAGGAATACAAGCGGACTGTCGATCTGCATCCTCTCCGTTCGTCGTGCCAGTACAAGCCCCGATCCAAGCCCGGATCCGGGCCTGGATCTTTCCCTCCCGGAGACTCAGAAATGCGATTCATGATCATGGTCCGCGCCACCGCCGACAGCGAAGCCGGCCGCATGCCCGAAGAAAGCCTGCTTGCCGCGATGGTGAATTACCACGAGGCCTTGTCCAAGGCCGGCGTGCTGCTGGACGCCAACGGCCTGCTGCCCTCGTCCAGGGGCTGGCGCGTCCACTACGATGCCCAGGGCGAACGCAAGGTGCTGGACGGCCCCTTCGCCGAAACCAAGGAGCTGATCGCCGGCTACACCATGATCCAGGCCCGCTCGCGCGAGGAAGCCATGCAATGGGCGCTACGCTTTCCCTCACCCTTCCCCGGCCAGCCCTGCTCGGTCGAGGTGCGGCAGCTGTACGAGCTGGAGGATTTCGCGCCCAGCCCCGCCATCGAACGGTTCCGCGACATTCCTGGCAACGGACAACAGTAGAAGCCCCCCCCGAGCGCTACGCGCTCCCCCAGGGGCGTCGCTACGGCCCGGCGGAGCCGGCTCCGTGCGACCCCGGTCCGGGGCGAGCTGGGCGTATTGGATACCGTTTTTTCCTTCGACATCAGACACCAGGAATTGCCATGCACAAGCATATGTTCGTCAACCTGCCGATCCGCGACATGAAGAAATCGCAGGCCTTCTTCCGCAGCGTGGGCTATGAGTTCAATCCGCAGTTCACCAATGACCAGGGCGCCTGCCTGGTCGCGGGCGAGAATCTGTTCGTGATGCTGCTGGTCACGGACTTCTTCAAGACCTTCACCGGCAAGCCGGTGGCCGACGCCCATCAATCCACCGAGGTGCTGGTGGCGCTGTCCTGCGACAGCCGCGCCCATGTCGACGAGCTGGTGGCCCGCGCGCGCGCCGCCGGCGGCGCGGTGCCGCGCAGCCCGCAGGATCTCGGCTTCATGTATTCGCACGGCTTCGAGGACCTGGACGGCCATGTCTGGGAACTGGTGTACATGGAGCCGGGCGCGGTGCCGCCGCAGGCATGAGGGGCAACAAGCCCTCGGCCGACGCCGGCGCGCCGGACAGTCCGGCCGCGCTGGCCACCCACCGCGCCATCGAGGCGGTCTGGCGGATCGAGGCCGCCAGCGTCATCGCCGGCGTGGCGCGGCTGGTGCGCGACGTCGGCCTGGCCGAGGAGCTGGCGCAGGACGCGCTGGTCGCCGCGCTGGAACGCTGGCCCGCGTCCGGCGTGCCCGACAATCCCGGAGCCTGGCTCATGACCACCGCCAAGAACCGCGCCCGCGACCGCTTGCGGCTGGACGCGCTGCACAGCCGCAAGCACGAGCAGATCGGCCACGAGCTGCAGGCGCTGGAGGCCGACGTGGAACCGGATTTCGTCGACGCGCTGGACGCCGCGCGCCAGGACGATATCGGCGACGATCTGCTGCGGCTGATCTTCACGGCCTGCCATCCGCTGCTGTCCACCGAGGCGCGCGTGGCGCTGACGCTGCGGCTGCTGGGCGGCCTGTCGACGGCCGAGATCGCGCGCGCCTTCCTGGCCTCCGAGTCCACCATCGCGCAACGCATCGTGCGCGCCAAGCGCAGCCTGTCCGCCGCGCGCGTGCCGTTCGAAGTGCCCGGCCCGGGCGAGCGCGCCGCGCGGCTGGCCTCGGTGCTGGAAGTGATCTACCTGATCTTCAACGAAGGCTATTCGGCCACATCGGGCGAGAATTGGACACGGCCCGCGCTATGCGACGAAGCGCTGCGCCTGGGCCGCATCCTGGCGCAATTGGCGCTCGGCGACAGCGAGGCGCACGGCCTGGTCGCGCTGATGGAGCTGCAGGCCTCGCGCCTGGCCGCCCGCGCCGACGCCCAGGGCCGGCCGGTATTGTTGATGGACCAGGACCGCGGCCGCTGGGATCCGCTGCTGATCCGTCGCGGGCTGGCCGCGCTGGCGCGCGCCGAATCGCTGGGCGGCGCGCTCGGCCCTTACGCGCTACAAGCGGCGCTGGCGGCCTGCCACGCCCGCGCCCGTCGCGCCGAGGACACCGACTGGCCGCGCATCGTGGCGCTGTACGACGCGCTGGTCCAGGCCATGCCCTCGCCAGTGGCGGAGCTGAACCGGGCAGTGGCGGTCGGCATGGCCTTCGGCCCGCGGGCCGCGCTGGACCTGGTGGACGCGCTGGAGGCCGAGGGCGCGCTGGCCAATTACCACTGGCTGCCCAGCGTGCGCGGCGACCTGCTGGCCAAGCTGGGCCGGCATGCCGAGGCGCGCGAGGCCTTCGAACGCGCCGCCGGCATGACCCGAAACGCCCGCGAACGCGACATGCTGCTGGCCCGCGCGGCGCAGATGCGGGACGGCCCGGCCTGACGCGCGCGTGCCTGGGAGGTGCTATGAACTTGCAATAGCACCTGGCCAAGTCCATGGCTCGCGCTAATTTCCTTGCTCAGGGTACTTTGCGAACAATTCCGCAAATGGCGGTTCCTTAATTGTCTGGCGAGCTTCCTCACGAGCGTCCGGTTTGAGCGCCCCGATCAACGAGCGTGCCTTGTTGATGTCGACCTGCGCAAGTGCCTGCTGCTCCATCCGGTCATAGGCCAGACCACGATAGGCATATGCCCACACATAATCCTGTTGGTAGCGCATGCCTTCGGAAAAGGACTCGGCGGCACCCGACCACTGCTGCAGCTCGACCAGCGCCCGGCCGAGATGATAATAGCTCGGCATGCCCGGGGTCGTGCCCTTGCCCCTGAGGCCCAAATTGTCCTGGAGCATTTTCCGAAGCAGTTCGACCGCCCGTTCAGACTGCCCAATACTCCGATAATTGCTTGCGAGGTCGATAATGTCCCAACCCGTGCTTGGCGGCTTCAAGCGCAACGACTCCTCGCGGTCTGCAATGGCATGCGCATAATCCTTCAGTTGCTCATAGCCGATGGCACGCATTTGCAGCGTCGCCGCCCGATACCCCCTCGGCGCGTCGGGCCAGCTTTGGAGACAAGCGGACAGATTCCGAATGACCAGATCTGGATCGGCAAGGCCCTTACCGTCCTTGGTGAACTTCGTGTTTTCCGTCTGCTGGCAAGCGCTCGTCTCACGCACAGGCGAGCGATCCGCCAGACCCGTCTTCGGCGTGGAGACGCAGCCTGCAAGCAGAACCAGGATGGCAGCGGTCAACGTTGCTGAGATGCGCGGCTTCATTGCGGATACTCGGCGATGGTCAGATCGGGACGCAGGGCCTGGAGTAGCGGCGGCGTAATCGATCCCTGGAGCGTGCAAAGAACAGTGGTCTGGCCATCGGCGTCACGCTCAAGCATGAGTACGCGCTCGACGCTTCCCTTCGGAGTCACCGTCCCGCTACCAGCGCGGTTCGGTCGCCAGGCGTCCGCCGGGTCGCCAATCATGCGGACTTCGGCGCGAACCCAGACGTCGCCCGCATTCACGAGTTTTCCCGAAGCCGGCAGGACCGCATTCATTTTCTTGGCCACGGCGTTGATATCGCCTTCCGCCTTGAACCCCCAGAACAGAAAGCCGCCGAGTTCCTCGTCATAGGACACTTCATCGTGCCAGGCGATCAGGCGCAACCCGTCAATGTCGAGCGGTGCCTTGAAAACCTGATCCCGCCCCTTGTCGGATAGCGGGTTGCCAACCGCGATCGTCGCCGCTTTCCCCCTGGACTTCACCTCAACGGGAGCCCCGAACAGATTCGGATTTTCCTTGAGCGCATTGAAAAGCGATGCGTCGCATCTCGCAAACAGGCGCAGCGCCTCGTTTGCCGACACGGGCGGACTGCCTGCCGTCGAAACGGAAGGGGCAGCAAGGATCAAACTCGAGGCAAGCAACGTGCGAAGAAAACTGGACACTGGATCTCCTGCGGGAATGGTCAATAGATGGAACAGGCTCGCTTTGTCATGGCACTTGACAGTCCGTATTGATCGGGCGTTTGATATGCCGGCCTGCACTATATATCAAGGACTAGCGTCCTGCCGCTAAGACTAGAACGCAATCACTTGGTGCTAGAGTGCGTTGTGAACTTGTATTGGGCAGCATGTATGTCATGCACAAGCACAGCAGGCACAGAAAATGCAGCCCAGCCAGGAATTCGGTATGCGCTCATAATCACGAGGCAACTGCCGAAATCGGTTCATCCGACAGAAGCTGCGCTCGCCCTTTGCACAACTCGCTCCAAGTGCCGCAATGCGCCCCGTTTCCACCTCCCCCGACGAACCCGCGCCCGCCATGGCGGGCGTGCCGGACGCATTCGACCATCCGGACGACCGCGCCGAATTCCGCCGCCCCGGTCACCGGCCCGGCGTGGAGCTGTACCGCGCCCACATCATCCGCCACGCCTTCGAGCCCCATACCCACGACGCCTTCGGGCTGGGCGCCATCGAATCCGGCGTGGAGCGCTTCCGCTACCGTGGCGCCGATCACCTGGCGCCGTCCGGCTCGGTGGTGCTGATGAATCCCGATGAACTGCACACCGGCCGCGCCGAGACCGAGGGCGGCTGGCGCTACCGCATGGCGTACATCGACGCCGACGTGGTCGCGCGCGTGACGGGCGAGGACGGCTGGTGGTTCGACACGGCCGTGGGCCTGGACACGGCCAGCGCCGCGCGCGTCACCGCCCTGCTCGACGCCCTGTGGCGCGCGCGCGAGCCGCTGGCCTTCGACAGCGCCCTGCACGCGCTGCTGGCCGAGTTCCGCCGCCACGCCCGCGTGCCGCGCCCGGTCCGCGCCGAGGGCGCGCCGCGCTTCACGCCGGTCATCGACTACATGCGCGCGCATCTGTCGCGCCGGCTGACGCTGGAAGAGCTGGCGCGCGAGGCCGGCCTGAGCCCCTTCCATTTCCTGCGCAGCTTCCAGGCGCATTGCCACGCCACGCCGCAGCAGATGCTGATGGCGCTGCGCCTGTTCGAGGCCAAGCGCCGCCTGGCCGCCGGCGAACCGCCCGCCCAGGTCGCGCTGGCGGCTGGCCTGACCGACCAGGCCCACCTGACGCGGGCCTTCGCCCGGCGCTACGGCGTCACGCCCGCGCGCTACCAGAAGCAGATGCGCGCCTGAGACCGCAGATCGCCGAACAGGCGCGGGTGCCGCGCCGGCGCTGCCGACGCGGTCGCGGGAATGCGCCGCCAACGCCCGCGCAGCAATCTGGTACAAGACCGCCCTCTCCTGCCGCCGATAGACTGGCCGCGTTTTCCTTGTCTGGAACCGGAGTGATTCTATGTGGGCTGGAACCCTGTACGCCCTGGCCGCCGGCCTGATGTGGGGGCTGGTGTTCGTGGGCCCGCTGCTGCTGCCCGAGTATCCGGCGGCCTTGCAATCGGTGGCGCGCTACCTGGCCTTCGGCCTGATCGCCCTGCCGCTCGCCTGGCTGGACCGGCGCGCGCTGCGCCAGCTGGGCCGCGCCGATTGGATCGAGGCGCTGAAGCTGGCCGCCATCGGCAACCTGCTGTACTACCTGTGCCTGGCCAGCGCCATCCAGCGCGCCGGCGGGCCGGTGCCCACCATGATCATCGGCACGCTGCCGGTCGTGATCGCCGTCAGCGCCAACCTGCGCAACGCGCGCCGTGACGGGCGGCTGCCCTGGAAGCGGCTGGCGCCGTCGCTGGCGCTGATCGCGCTGGGCATCGCCTGCGTCAACCAGGTCGAGCTGCAGGCGCTGCGCCAGGATCCGGACGCCGACCTGGGCCGTTACGCGCTGGGCGCGCTGCTGGCGCTGGCCGCCGTGGCCTGCTGGACCTGGTATCCGCTGCGCAACGCCGACTGGCTGCGCGCCCATCCCGACCGCAGCCCGCGCACCTGGGCCACCGCCCAGGGCGTGGCCACGCTGCCGCTGGCCCTGGCCGGCTACGCGCTGCTGTGGACCGGCATGGCGGCGACCGGCAACGCCTTTCCCATGCCGCTGGGCCCGCGCCCCGAAGTGTTCCTGGCGCTGATGGCCGCCATCGGCCTGTTCGCGTCGTGGCTGGGCACGCTGTGCTGGAACGAGGCCAGCCAGCGCCTGCCGACCGCGCTGGTCGGGCAGTTGATCGTGTTCGAGACGCTGGCGGCGCTGGCCTATGCCTACATGCTGCGCGGCCAGATGCCGCAGCCGCTGACCTTGATCGGCATCGGCTGCCTGATCGGGGGCGTGTTGCGCGCCGTGCGCGTCAAGCCCGAGCCGATGGCGGCGCAGGCCTAGGCGTAGGCCAGGTTGGGATTCTCGGCCAGGCGCTGGCCGATCGCAGCGCAGGCGCGCAGCAGCGGCGCCACGTAGCTGGCCTGGATGTCTGGCTTCTGCCGGAACGCCAGCGTGCTGACGCTGACGGCGGCCACCGGACGGCCGCCGGCATCGCGCACCGCCGCGCCGAAGCAGTGGATATCCTGCTCGTTCTCCTGCGCGTCCGTGGACCAGCCGCAGGCGCGCACGTCCAGCAGCTGCTTGCGCAAGGCAGCGGCGTCGGCGATGGTCTGCGGCGTCTGCCGCTCGTAGCCGATCTGGCCCAGCAGCGGCTCGGCCGCGTCGGGCGCCAGCGCCGCCAGGTAGGCCTTGCCCACGGCGGTGGAATGCAGGCACACGCTGGTGCCGATGCGCGAGGCCATCTGCACCGCGCTGGGGCTTTCCAGTTTCTCGATATAGACCATGCACAGGCCCGAGGGCACGGCCAGATGCACGGTTTCGCCGGTTTCGTCGCGCAGCGCGCGCAGGGCGTCGCGCGCGGCCGTGCGCAGGCCCGAGCGGCTCCAGCTGCGGCTGGCCAGCTGCACCAGGCGATGGCCCAGCGTCCAACTGCGGGTCGCGCCGATCTCCACCAGCAGCCGCTCGGCCGTCAGCGCCGCCACGATCCGGTGCACGGTGGGACGCGGAAAGCCGGTGGCCTTGGCGATCTCGGCGATGCCCACGGGCTCGGGATTGTCCGCCACCCATTGCAGCACGCGCATGAACTTGGAAAACGCGGCGGTGCCCGCGACGCCATTGTCGGCGGAGTTGGAAGCGGAAGCGGGCGTGGCGGAAGACATGCGAGGAACCTGTGTATCCGGGCGCGGCTGCGGCCGCGCGGATAAAGAAAGCGGGCGGAAAGGCGGGACAGCATAACCCGCCGCTCACGCCCGCGCGGCCTTGCTGCCTGTCGAGGCTGAAAACGACGCTAGGCCACCATGTATCCCCCGTCCACCGGCAGCACCACGCCCGTCATGAAAGCGGCAGCTGGCGTGCACAGGAACACCGCCGCCCGCGCCACATCCTCGGGAGTGCCCCAGCGCGCCAGCGGCGTGCGCGCCAGAATGGGCCCGGCGCGGGCCGGGTCGTCCTGCAGCGCCTGGGTCAGCGGCGTGGCGATCCAGCCGGGCGCCACCGCGTTGACGCGGATGCCGTCCGGCGCGTAGGCGATCGCCAACGACTTGGTCAACTGCCCCACCCCGCCCTTGCTGGCGGCGTAGCCGGGCACCAGTCCGCCGCCGAAGAACGTCAGCATGGACGCCGTGTTGACGATGCAGCCGCGCGCCGCCTTCAGCGCGGGCCGCGCGGCGGCGCAGACCCGCATGGTGCCTGTCAGGTTCACGTCCAGCACCTGCTGGAACACGTCCGGATCGTGCTCCTGGCCGCGCTTGATGATGCCGGCGCAGTTGAACAGGATATCGAGGCGGTCGAAGTCGGCCAGCGCCGCGTCCACCTCCTGCTGGCGCGTGACGTCGGCCTGGCGCGTGCGCACCGAGGCGTCCAGCGTGCCATCGCCCGGCCCCAGGCCCAGCGCCACCACCCGGGCGCCCATCGCCGCCAGCTGGTTGGCGATGGCCGCGCCGATGCCCTGGGTGGCGCCGGCCACCAGGGCCGTCCTGCCCGCGAGAATGTCCTGCCGATACGTCATGTCCATCGCTTGCATGCGTTCCTCGCGCCGGACTCAGTTCTTCATGGGCAGCGTCTTCACCAGTTCGGTGAAGACGGCCGCGTCACGCGTCATGTTGTCGCGAAAGCCCTTGTCGTCGGCATAGGAGAAGCCCAGGTACTGCTTCTCCAGAACCTCGCGGAAGGCCGGTTCGTCGATCGCCTTGCGCGACTCGGCCTTGAGATACGCCAGGACTTCCGGCGGCAGGTTCTTCGGCCCGGCGATGCCGCGCCAGGTGCCCAGGCTCAGATCTATGCCCATTTCCTTGAACGTGGGCACCTTGTCGAAGTTCTTCACGCGCTGGTCCGCCATCACGCCCAGCATCTTCAGCTTGCCGGCGAGCACGTACTGCGCCACCTCGGCCGGGCTGACGGCCACCGCGTCCACGTGCTTGCCCAGCAAGGCCTGCACGGCCGGGCTGGCGCCCTGGAACGGGATGTGGTTGAACTCGATGCCGGTCTTTTCCCCAAGCGCCGCCGCCGCGAAGTGCCAGATCGAGCCGTTGCCGGCATTGCCCACCGACACCTTGCCCGCCGTCTTCCTGGCGTCGGCCAGGAACTCCTGCAGCGTGTTCCAGGGCGCGTCCGCGTGCACGGTGATGGCGGCCGGATCGGCGTTGAACTGGATGATTGGCTGGATGTCGTCCTGGTTGAACTTCGCCAGCCCCATGGGCTTGAGCGTGACCAGCTCCACCGTCACCACCGCGAGCTTGTAGCCGTCGGGCTTGGCGTTGATCATCTCGGTCCAGCCGATGGCGCCGCTGGCGCCGGGCTTGTTCAGCACCACGATGCTGCGCGGAATGTGCGTGCGGGCCGCCTCGGCGAAGGCGCGCGCCACGCCGTCGGTGCCGCCGCCGGGCTGGAACGGCACGATCAGCTCGATCTGCCGGCTGGGAAAATCCGCCGCCACGGCCGGCCCGCCGAACAACGCCAGCGCGGCCATCGCCGCCGCGCCGCGCGCCAGGACGCGGCGCCGCATATTGTGCTCACTCATCTTGTCTCCCTTGCTCTTTGGTCTTGTGCTGTGGTGATGCGCGGCACGGATCCGGACGAAGCATGGCCGGACGGCCGCGCGGGCGGCGCCTGCAATGCGGCGGCTGGCGTGCGGCGCCACGGCGCCAGCCGGACTGGATCAGCGGATGAACTGGTCGGCGTAGCCGGCGCCCAGGCCGACCGCCTCGAAGTGCTTGCGGCACATGTCGATCTTGGTGAACACGTCCTCGAAGCCCATGCCCTTGCCCCAGGGATCCGTGTAGTACATGACGCCGTTGACCTGGAAGTACGTGATCATTTCCTCGACGTCCTCGGGCACATAGAGCGTGTGGGTCTCGCCGGGCGGCTCGAACACATAGCTGCCTTCCACGGCCTCCCAGTCATGTTCCAGGTAGCGCCAGCGTCCCTTGAGCACGAAGCCATGCACCGCCTGCGGATGGCGGTGGCGGCTCAGCACGCCGGACTTGCGGACCCTGAGCAGGTTCATCCAATAGCCTTGGCTGGCGTTCAGACAGAGCGGCCGGAACCACACGTTCTCGGCCTGCGGCACCCACAGGCGCTCGTCCTGCGGGATCGCGTGAGGCACCACGATCTCCGGCAGCGCGTCCGGCGGATTCGGGTACTGGTAAGGCATCAAGGGAGTCTGGTCGGGTGTCTCTACGGGCATATTTTTATCCATATTGTGGACAATCATTCACAATATGGATAATTGTAAGCAGCCCAAGCCGCGCGGGAATTGATGAAAACCCGTAGCGGCCAGGACTGGACTTCGTGTGAGCGCCCCTGCGGGACAGCACACTAGAGCCGCGCCGCGTGCGACGCGCGCCGGCCCAGGCGGCGCAGCCCCCAGGCGATCAGCAGGCCGCCCGCGCCGGCCGCGACCACCACCCAGGCGGCGCTGGGCCAGCCGTGGCGATCGATCACGGCGCCCACCGTGACCGGCCCGATCACCTGGCCCAGGTTGCTGCCTTGCATGACCAGGCCGACCGAGGCCGCCGCCAGCGCCGGCCTGGGCGCCAGCAGCGGCGCCGAGCCCAGCAGCGTGGCCGGGATCAGGCCGCCAACGGCCGAAAACGCCACGCACAGCAGGAAGATCGTCATGGCCGGCGCGCCCGAGCGGAAGATCAGCAAGGCGATCAGGGCCATCGATGCGCAGGCGATCGCGATCAGCGTCGAACGCCGCCAGCCGCGCGCCAGCAGCATGCCCGCCCCCAGGTTGCCGATAACGTTGGCGACGGTGGCAATGGCGCTGTACAGGCCGGCCTGCGCCAGCGACAGTCCGAGCCGCTCCATCAGCAGGACCGGCAGGAAGCTGAACAGCGCGAAGAACATCAGGCTGTACAGCATGAAGGTCAGCGACAGCAGCACCGGACCGGCCGTGCCCAGCGTGTCGATCGTGTCCTGCCGCAGGCCGCGCCAGGACAGGCTTGCGCCGGCGGCGGACGGCGGCGCCAGCAGCGCCACGCAGGCCAACGCCAGCAGCGCCGCCGTGCCCGCGCACCACCAGTACGCATGCCAGTCCGCGAACGCCTGCGAGGCCAGCATGGCGACGGCCATGCCCCCCGGCATGTAGCAGCTCCATAGCGCGAAGGCCAGGTCGCGCCGCGCCGGCGTCACCAGCCGCTGCAAGGCCGCCGGCCCCGCCACGGTGATCATCAGGAAACCCAGCCCTTCGAGCACGCGCGATGCCAGCAGCGCGCCGTAGCCCGGCGCCGCCGCGCCCGCGGCCGTGCCCAGCGCGGTGGCCGCCAGCCCCAGCAGCAGCATGCGGCGCGCGCCGAAGCGCGCGATCACGCCGCCGGCCGCGATGCCGCCGACCATGCCCAGCACCGAGAACACCGCCGTCAGCGAACCGACGGCGGCCAAGTCCAGCCCCATGTCCCGCCGCAACAGCGGCGCGGCGATGATGACCTTGCCCACCTGCAACGCCGCCACCACGCCCGCGCCCACGATGGCCAGCACCGCCGCCCAGCGCGTGCCCGCCGGCGTCCCGCCCTGCCCGTCGCCTGTGCGCCGCATGCCCTGCTCCGTCTTCCGCGCCCGGGCCGTCCGGGTCTCGTGCTGGTCCATCGCCGCCTTCTGTGTCCGCGTATCGAAGCCGCCAGCATGCCCGTCCGTGGCGATCCTGTTAAGTGATAATCTTTTGACGCAACCGATCGATTCCATAGATCACTGACGCCCATGCTGGACGCCCTCACCCTGGACCAATTGCGCGTGTTCGCCGCCGTGGCCGACGCCGGCAGCTTCCGCGCCGCCGCCCGCCAGCTGTCGCGGGTGCAGTCGGCCGTCAGCCATGCCATCGCCAACATGGAATCCGAACTGGGCGTGTCGCTGTTCGACCGCCAGGGCAGGCGTCCCGTCATGACGCCGCAGGGCCAGGCACTGCTGGCCAATGCCCGCGACATCCTGCTGCGGGTCGACGCCATGCGGGCGCGCGCGCAGGGGCTGGGCGAAGGCGTTGAACTCGAACTGCCGCTGGTCGTCGATACGCTGTTTCCCATCGCCCACGTGGGCGCCGCGCTGTGCCGCATGCGCGCAGCCTACCCGTCGGTGGCGCCGCGCGTCACGGTGCTGCCGCTGGGCGGCCCGATCGCCGCCCTGCTGGACCGCAGCCACGCCCTGGGCATCATCGCCGGCGAGCATTTCCGCGACCCGCGCATCGCGGTGCAGGCGCTGTCCTCGGTGCAGATGGTGGCGGTGGTCGGCGCCGGCCATGCGCTGGCCGGCCGCGTCGTCGCCGGGCAGATGCTGGAGCCGGCCGAGCTGGCCGACCATGTGCAGATCGTGCAGACCGATGCCTCGCCGTTGAGCCAGGGCCGCGATTTCGCCGTGCTGTCGCCGCAGACCTGCCGCGTCAGCGGCCAGGACACCAAGCACGCCATGATCCTGGCCGGCCTGGGCTGGGGCCGGCTGCCGCTGTGGCAGGCCGAGCGCGACCTGGCCGAGGGCCGGCTGCTGCGACTGCCCACCAGCAGCCTGGGCCGGGGCAGCCAGGTCGCCGTCGAGACCTATCTGGCGCATCGCATCGACCAGCCGCTGGGACCGGCGGCACGGGCGTTCAGGGAAGCGTTGCAGACGCTGGCCTGAGCCCTGTTGCCTCGAAGAGCGGCGTCATGCGCGCTTCATCAGGTACTTCGGCGATTCCTCATACCCCTGGCGGTAATAGAAACGGTGCGCGTCGACGCGGCGCTCGTGGCAATGCACCTCGATGCGGTCGCAGCCGCGCTCGCGCGCCAGCCGCGCGGCCGTCTCTTCAAGCTCGCGACCCACGCCCAGGCCGCGCGCCGCCTCGCTGACGCAGAAATACGTGATGCGGCAGAAGTCGCCCGGCAAGGCCAGCTGCACGATGAAATGCAGGCCGATGAAGCCCTGCACGCCGCCGTCCCCGGCTTGCGCGACCAGCAGGCGCGCGTCCGGATGCGCGGCGATGCGCGCGATCTTGTCGGCGCAAAAATCCTCCGTGCCGGGATAGCCCAGTTCGCCCAGCAATGCGGCGATCGCCGCGGCGTCCTTGATTTCCGCGTCCCGGATGCGCATGGCCCGATCTCCAAAAAACGCAGACGATATGACGCCCGCATGTCCGCCGCATGACCGGCGCAGGGCAGCGCGAACGCCGCTCAGGCCAAGCCGTCATGCGCCTGCAATGTGGCGAACAATGCCCGCACCGCCGGCGTGTCCACCGCCGCCCGCGACGCGGCCAGCCCGAAGCGACGGCGCACCGGCGCGGTCAGCGGCAGCACCCGCAGACCGCGCCGGTTTTCGGGCAGGGTCAGCTCGGGCGCCAGGGTCACGCCCACGCCCTCGCGCACCAGCGCGAAGGCGCTGGACCATTCCGTGACGGTGGCGCGCACGTCGCGCAGCGCCAGCCCGGCCTGCTCGGCCACGCTGCCCGCGTTGACGCTGCAGCCGCCGGTGGCCAGCACGAAGGGCTGAGCCGCCAGGTCGGCCAGCGCCACGCCGCCGCCGGGTCCGCGCGCCAGCGGATGCGCGGCGGGCACCACGGCCACCCAGTCATCCTCGCCCAGCGGGCAGACGCCGCTGTCCGGCGGCGCGTTCAGCACCACGCCCAGATCCACGGTGCCTGCCGCCAGCAGCGTTTCGATTTCATGGTCGCTGGCCTCCAGCGGCACGACCTCGATGCCCGGATGCGCCTGCCGGAACCGCCGCAGCAGCGGCGGCAGGATGGTGGAGAACACGATAGGCAGGCTGGCCAGGCGCAGCGTGCCCCCGGCCTCGCCGCGCGCCTGTCGCGCCAACGCCCGCAGGCGGTCCAGCGAAGCCAGCATCAGGCGGGCCTCGGCCACCGCCTGCAGGCCCAGCGCGGTCGGCACCGTGCGGCGGCGTTCGCGCAGGAACAGCGGCGCGCCCATGCTGTCTTCCAGCTGGGCGATGGCCTGACTGGCGCCCGACTGGGTCATGCCGACCAGGGCGGCGGCGTGGGTGATGCTGCCGGCGTCTGCCACCGCCTGCAGCAGCCGCCAATGGACGAGGTTCATCATGGCATTAGTTCGTCTTATACCTACTTTCTGATAAGTTAATTTTACGCATACCAGAGACGGGTTCATGCTGGCGGCTCCACCTCACCCAGCCGGATCCCAGCATGACCGCCGATGTCTCCCCCGCTCCCCTGACCCTGTACTACGCCCCCGAGGCCTGCTCGCTGGCGCCGCATATCGTGCTGCGCGAGCTGGGCCTGCCCCATGCGCTGTCGCGCGTGGACAACCGCGCCAAGCGCAGCGACCGAGGCGAGGACTTTCTCGCCATCAATCCCAAGGGCTATGTCGCCGCGCTCAAGCTCGCGGACGGCCGGGTGCTGACCGAGGGCCCGGCCATCCTGCTGTATCTGGCGGACCTGAAGCCCGAAGCCGGGCTGGCGCCGCCGGCGGACTCGTGGGCGCGTCACCGCCTGCACGAATGGCTGGCCTTCATCTCGGCCGAGATCCACGGCGGCTTCGGACCGTTGTTCAACACGGATCTGGAAGCATCGGCGCGCGCCTGGTGGCAGGCGCGGCTGGAAAAGCGGCTGGACTATACGGCGGCCGCGCTGGACGCCGACGACTGGCTGCTGGACGCCGGCTACAGCGTGGCCGACGCCTATCTGTACACCGTGCTGCGCTGGGCGCCGCGCTTCGGCATCGCGCTGGAACGCTGGCCGGCGCTGCATGCCTACATGGCGCGCATCGGCCAGCGGCCGCACACGCTCGCGGCCCTGCAAGCCGAGGCCTGAGCGCCAGCCTGGCCTCGGCAGCGCCCGCCTCAGGCGCCGACCGTGCGCAGCGCGCGCCTGCAGATCCGCAGCGTGGCCTCGGCCGGCGCGTCGGCCTGCCAACGCGCGCATACGCCGCGCACCCAGTCCGGCTGGTCCTTGCTGGCGTCGTTCAGCCAGTTGGCCACCGAGTCCTGCACATACACGGACGGATCTGCGCGCAATGGCGTCAGCAGCGGCAGGCCAATATCCGGATCGGCCTTCAGTTCGGCGATGTGCGCGCACCACACGCCGCGCGGACGCAGCGACTCGCTGGCGAAGCGGCGCAGGCGCTCCGACGGTTCCCTGGTCCACGGCGTCAGCAAGGCCACCGAGCGCCGCAGTTCCGCCGCCAGTCCGGGGCGCAGCGCCATCCAGACCCATTCCCTGACGCCGAAGTGCGCGTCGTCCGCCAGCGGCCGGATCAGGCGCAGCCGCGCTTCCAGTTCCAGGCCCGGCATCGCGCCCGCCATGAAGCAGGCCCAGCCGCGCACCGTGTCGGACGCATGCGCGCGCAGCGACTCGAAGCCCGCCGGTCCCAGGCGCTCCAGCAGCAGGGCGCCGGCCAGCGCCATGCGGCGCGAGATGCCCTGCCCCGCCGCCACGCGCAGGGCCTCTGCCGCGTCGGCGCCGGCCTGCGGCACGGCGGCCGCCATCAGCGCGGCAAAGTCCACCGCCAGGCACTCGGTCAGGTTGGATGCCGGCGCGCCAGCGTCCAGCTGCGCGCGCCGCGCCGGGCTGATGTCCTGCACGCCGCGCCCGGCGGCGGAGGTCTTGCCGCGTGGCGCGGCCTTGCCCGCGCCGGCCGTGGTCTTGCGCGTGCGCGCCACGGGCACGCGCGCGCCAGCCGTCGCCGCCTTGGATACTGTCCTGCTCATCGCTCCGATTCCTCCATCGCCGCGCGGCCACTGCCCGTGGCGCGCCATACCTTGGCCAGCAGTTCGGCCAACCGCTTGCGTTCCGACGCGGACAGGCCACCAAACAATCCGCCTATCCATTGCGTGTGTTCGGCGAACAGCTGCGCGCCCGCGGCCTTGCCCTTGGCGCTCAGCACCACCTGCACCCTGCGCCGGTCGATGACATCGGCCTCGCGCCGCAGAAAGCCGTCGCGCTCCAACCCGTCGAGCAGGCCGGTCACGGTGGCGCGCGTAACGCCGGCGCGCTCGGCAAGTTCGTGCGGCGACAAGCCGCCGGCCTGGCCATGCAACAGGAACAGCAGCACGAACTTGCCTTCGGACAGGCCTCGGGGCGCCAGCCGCGCGGCGCAATCGCGGTCGATCGCGCCGGCGGTCGCCAGCAACTGGAAGCACAGGCGCACGTCATCCGCCGAAGGCAAGCCGCGCCGCGCCGACTCATCCAGCAAGGCGCGGTGCTTGGGTTCCAGCATGCGTTCCGGGTCTGCCATGGCCTGATCCTGCGTCAAAAAGAAGGCAGCATATCATATGGTGCCTAACAAATTTATCGAGACTCCGGATTGCGCATCGCCTGGATAACCGGACGGACAGCCGCGAACCCCGATCTGAATATTCATCAACCCAGCATCCGCCCTGCCCGCCCACCGCTTCAAACCGTACCCAGCATTTCCCAAAACACCATTTTTTATTATTTTGTCGACAAAAAAATCGAACATGGCGATTGCGGCAATTTAATGAAAATGAATATATATGCCGGTGATATTTAGAGAGAATAAAACGGGGTCAACAAAAAAATTCCAAACCTTTCAATAATCCACTTCTCGCCAAATTTAAGACTATATATACTCTGCCCGCGCGCACTGACAGCACGCAATCTGGTCGGCACTGACGTTGGTCCCTAGTATCTCCATAAAGGAACTCGAATGTTGGAAGACACCACGGCTGTCGCTGCGACAGCGGCCATGCAATTGGGTTTTTTGATTATCAATAAAGCCGATGACCGCGACGCTGAAAACGTCATCTATATCACTTCGGACAGCAGCTATAACCAGGCCACGCTGCAAATCCAGTTAAGTTCGGGTTCCACCACATTGTCGCCGGGCGAGATTCCCGACCCAGCCTCGCCCCCGGTTTCCGGCACCACGATTTATGTGGACCTGAGCGCCCTGCAAATGAGCGCCGACACCTGGACCAGGCTGGACTTCAGCGCACCGGACTGGCAATTCCAGAAATTCCCCGGCCAGGGCGTATTCGGCATGACGCCGCTGCGGCCCATTCCCCTCGCATCGGGCACCGCCGGCGTGGTCAATGTGGCGATCGACGGCATCACCGTGCCCGCGCCCCTGGCCAGTCCCCAGGTGCAGCTGTACACCGAGTACTACAACGTGCCGGGCGTGGCGGGCTCGTATGGCGCCTTTGCCGTCGCCCTGCAGAACAAGCCCTCGGGCCAGCTGGACCTGTCCACGGTGCTGAGCGTCGCGCTCAGCGCCAACGGCATCGTCAACAGCCCAACCGCCACGCTGACCGCGCGCAACCTCTTCGGCCTGCAGTTCGCCAACCGCCAGCAAACCCAGGTGCTGGCGGGCCCGGACACCGTTTTCACGGTGGGCTTCGTCTATGGCGCGCCCCAGGATCGCTATGGCTTCGGCGCGCTCACCGACGCCGCCAACGGCACCCTGATCCAGGCGACCGCCGGCCAGAACGCGCAGGCCTGGGAGATCACGCAGAACACGCAGGCTCAAAGCCCGTGCTGGACGCTGCAGCCGCCCGATGGCGCGCCCATCGTCGGCCTGGGCCCGCAGTCCATCGTGCAGGTGAACTTCAGCAACGTGGTCACCACCTATCAGCCCGGCGCAACCGCGATGCTGATCGCCTATGCCAATGTGCCCGGCTACCGCGACGGCACCTTCATGCTGATCCTGAACAAGGTCGCGCACGCGCAGATCGGCAGCCTGCAGGTAACGCCCAATCCCGCCGTGTTCTCGAACGGTTCGGCCCAGGTGCAGGTCAGCTGGACCACGAACGGCGCGCAGAGCCTGACCTTGACCCAGGCCTACGCCATCACGCCCGTGACCGGCAAGACGCAGATAGACGCCACCCTGGACGCGGAATCGACCGCGTTCCTGCTCACGGCAACCGGCGCGGCCGGCACCGTGGAAAACGTCGACCGCCGCACCGTCGACGCCATCGCCCTGCCGGTGGTCAATGCCTTTTCGGCGATGCCGGCCGATATCTATGCGGGCTCGCTGTCGCATGATGCGCGCTTCAACTGGGCGGTGGATTCCAGCGACGGCGTCACCATCACCTCCACCGGCCCGGCGTTCGAAGGCCAGAGCTTTCCGCGCGTCAGCGGCACCACGGTTTCCGTGACGCAGCCGCAGATGGTCAGCCTGGCGCCCACGACGGCGCAGAACCCGTTGAGCCTGACCCGACGCATCGTGATCAGCGCGTTCGACCCGCAGGCCAGGATCCATGCGCTGAGTTCGCCGCCCTCGGTGGTCGCGGCCTCGCCCACCGGCCCCTACCTGCTGGCTGGCGGCGGCACCGTCGCCGGCCTGTCCGTGCTGGACACCATCCAGTATTCCGTCGTCGGCAGCGTGGCCACCAACCGCGTGGCGCAGGCGCTGGTCTTCTCGCCGGATGGCGGCACGGTGGCGGTGTTGAACGCCGACAAGACCGTATCGGTCTTTTCCGCGACGCTCGGCATCGATGGCCTGCCGCAATTCGGCGCGCCGTCGGTCGTGACCCTTCCCGGCGCCGGCCAGGCCATCGCCTACAGTCCGAACGGCCCGCGCCTGTTCATCACGGTGGCCGGCGCCTCCAGCCAGAGCAACGGCCAATTGGTGTCGCTGCTGGGCGGCGCCAACGGCTTCCAGTTCGAAGCCAGCGTCCCGGTCGGCCTGCAGCCCGCCGGACTGACGCTGGATGCCGCCGGCGCACGCGTGTTCGTGGCCAACCAGGGCGACGACACGCTATCCATGATCGGCCTGACCAACAGCGGCGCGCCGGGCGGCGTGACCCTGGTGCAGTCGGTGCGCGGCGGCCCCACCGCCCTGGCCGCCGCGCCCGGCGGGCAGCAGCTGCTGGTCTCGTGCAAGAGCACGGGCACGGTGGTGGCCATCGATCCCGACCATCCCAATACCGGACAACGCAAAACGCTGAACGTCGGCTCGGCGCCCGGCGCCATCGGCATCATTCCCAACGGCGCCTACGCTTTCGTCGCCAATGGCGGCGACGGCACGCTGTCGCTGATCGATTGCTGGGGCCTGCCCTCCACCGCCGCGGTGCTGGGCACCGTGGCGGGCGTCGGCGCCGCCCCGGCCGGCCTGGCGGTATCGCCCGACGGACAGCAGGTGCTGGTGGCCGCCGCCGGCGGCCTCGGCGTGGTGACCCTGGCCACCTACCAGGCATCCACGCAGACGCCGCCCAGCCTGCCCATCCATCCCACCAGCGTCGAGGCCTGCGCCAGCGGCACCGCGGTGGCGGCCTGGCACGACGCCTCGCTGCCGGCCACCACGCCCAGCCCCGGCATCCTGGTGTACGGGCTGCAATCCGGACAGACGCGCAGCCTGCTGGCCAACAAGCCCGTGCTGCGTTGCGTCAGCTCGCCCGATCCCCTGGCGCACCTGGCGTTCGCCATCGTCCAGGGCGACCCGACGCTCTACGCCATCGATACGCAGACGCTCGACGTCTCGCCGCTGACCATCTCGGCCGGCGCGGGCGCCGCGCCGGTCGCGCTGGCGGTATCCGGCGACGGCAACACCGTCTGGATGGTCTGCGCCGATGCCGCGCATGCCCTGTCGCTGGTGGTATTCCAGGGCGGCGCGGCCGTCAGCGCCATCGGCTGGAAACAGACCCTCCAGGTCGCGCTGTACACCGCCACGTCGGCCCGGCGCATCCTGCTGCGCGCCACGCCCGACGGCGCCTCGCTGTTCCTGGTCAATGTGGACGCCGCCCAGGTCCGCGTGATCCGGGCGCGCGGCGCCAGCTATGTACTCGACCCCAAGATCATCCAGGGCGACGTCAAGGCCCAGGATCTGGCGGTGTCGCCGGACGGCCGCAGCGTCTGCGTGCTGAACGCCGGCACACAGAACAACACCGTCACCGTCATCGACACGGCCACGCTGCAATCGCGCATCGCCGCGATCCCGCAGCCCTACGTGAACCTGACCGGCCTGCAATACTCGCCCGACGGCCGCCGGCTGTTCGCCACCGACATCAACGCCGCCGCGCTGCGGGTGCTGGAGCCGGCCTCGCTGCGCATCGTGCAGACGCTGCCGCTGGCCGCCAACCTGGGCCAGGCGCAGGGCGCCAGCGGGCTGTCGGTGGCGCCTGACGGATCGGCCATCTATACCGCCAACCTGGTCAGCCAGACGCTGGGCGTGGTCGAGCAGATCCAGATGGGCGCGACGCCGTCGACGCGCGCGGCCGGCGCCTTCGGCCGAAGCGCCGCGCTGATGTCCAGGCTGGCCGCGCTGGCCCATCTGGAAGGCGGCGTGGGCGATGTCAGCAGCGCGCTGTTCATGCGCCACTCGCTGGGCGAGACGCCGACTTCGCCGGCCACCGGCTGGTCCAGCTCGCCGGACGTGATTCCCTACGGCCCGAACATCGCGCCGGACCTGTCCATCTTCACCACGGACAGCGGCTACGCCAAGGACTACGTGCAGCAGCAGATCGCGCTGAACAATCCCAACTATGTCTACATCCGCGGCCTGAACACCACCAACGCCGCCATCAAGTCGCGCGCCTACTTCTATTACACCAAGGGCAGCATGGCGCTGTGGCCGGCCAACTGGTCCTCGGCCAACGTCACCGTCAATGGCCAGCCGCAGAACTGGCTGGACGTGCCCGCGCCGGTCAAGGGCGGCGACAGCAATGGCGTGGGCGTGGCGCCGCTGCCGCTGATCTGGACGCCGCCCTCGCTGGATCCGGGCTCGGACCACTACTGCGTGATCGCCTGGGTGGACAACAGCGCCAACCCGCAGCCGCCGGATTTCGCGCACTACAGCAAGTTCACCACCTTCGACGACCTGGTGAACTTCATCTCGTCGCATCACAACATGGCCTGGCGCAACACCACGGAAGTGACGGCCATTCCGCCCGACAATTCCTACACCAACGTCATCGCCATGCCCGCCGGCGGCGGCCAGGTGATGCTGTCGGTCACCTTCCCCAATGTGCCGCTGGACGGCTACTTCTCCGTCAACGTGCAGGGCACCGGTCCGGACAACTCGGTGTACCAGCCCAAGAGCTCGCTGTCCCAATACCAGGGCGGCTTCACGCCGCGCAACAACCCGCTGGTCTTCACCTCGGAATTCGTCACCAGCATCCAGGTACAGCATTGGCCGGGCGCGACGCCCATGCCGGACAACGCCAAGATCCGCGTGACGATGGGCGTGCAGACCGGCCCGGCGCTGATGCGAGACCTGGAGCGACGCCACGTGCGCATGGGTCGTCCCAGCCCCTTCCGGCGTTGGGGCGGGATACCGGTGTTCATCGTCGGCACCAACACCTACAACCTCAGCTTCGGCGCCCAAAAGACGCCCGCCGCGCGATAAGGACACCCCACCATGCATCTACCAGAATTGCAGGCGCGCGGCGATATCGATCCCACGCGCGCCACGGACAAGCTCACCGGCATCGTCATCCGGCAAAGCCTGGACAAGTCTCCCGGCCCCGGCCTGCCCCAGTCGCCCGACCTGATCGTGACCGGGACGGCCGCCGCCTTCGATGCCGGCCTGTTCTCCGATCCGGACGCCAAGCGCTGGGTGTTCCAGCAGCAGCCCACGTTCGGCCAGGCCAACTACCTTTATGTGCGCGGCACCAACTACACCAGCACGGGGCCGCAGACGTCGCGCATCTATCTGTACTACGCGCAGAGCGACCAGCTGCTGGACCCGAGCAAGTGGCAGAGCAGCGGCTTCAGCGTCGGCGGCGTCAGCCAGAACTATGTGGGCATCAACGCGGCCGCCACGTACCAGCTCGTTGCCACCGGCACGCCGGTGCTGTGGACCCCGCCGCAGCCCAGCACGGCGGGCGCCAGCTACGTCCTGATCTCCTGGATCGACAACAGCGCCACGCCCCGGCCTCCAACGCTACCGGCGACGCCGTTCGCCAATGCCGCCGCGCTGGCGGCCTATCTGCAGGCCAATGCGCAGATCGCGATCGCCGACACGCAGTTCCGGGGCGCGTTCCTGCGGCAGGCCCCCAGCCAGGGATCGAGCCAGGGCGGCGCCGGCGCGCAGACCAGCCCCGACCTCATCGTCGCCGGCGTGAACGCCACGCAGGACGCCAGCGCCTACACCAGCCAACCGTCATACGGCTCGACCACGCTGAACAACCAGGCCGCCGCCGACCGGCGCAACTTCGTCTATGTGCGCGCCATCAATACGCGGCCGGGCGCGGGCCGCTCGCGCGTCTACCTGTACTGGACCAGCACCGCCGCCCCCTCGCCCGCCAACTGGCAGGCCACCAATTTCAGCTACGCGGGACAGCCGCGCAACTGGGTCGACCTGAGCTACACGCAGGCCGGCCAGATCGCCGTTTCCACCATACCGCTGGTCTGGACGCCACCGGCCCAGCCCAGCGGCCAGTCCTGGATCCTGGCGGCCTATGTCGACAATTCCAGCGCGCCGCAAGCGCCGGACCTGTCGGTATTCAGCTATTTCACGACCAAGGCCGTGACGGGCTTCCTGGCGCAGCAGCCGCAACTCGCCTGGCTGGCCGTCGGCGCCGCCACCGCGCCGGCCATCAGCATGAGCATGGAAGAGGCGATCAACGTGTCGGCGGCGGGCAACTGCTACGTGGGCGTGCAGCTGCGCAACATTCCCACGGACGGCACCGTCAGCCTGTCGATACCCGGCGCGGATGCCGCCTCGACCGTGGTCGCGCCCGCCATGACGGTGCCCGCCAGCGGCGCGGCCGTGGTCTGGCCCGTCACTTACCCGGCGGGCCTGGCCACCAGCGCGGTGCTGACCTATACCCAGGGCGCCACGGCGCCGCCGGCGCAGGCCAGCTTCAGCATCGTGCTGCTGGAGGAACCCGGCATAGGCGCCAAGGTTTCCCCGGTCCGCTGAGCCGGCGCGTCCCCCCGCGCGCGTCCTGCGCCCCGGCGCGGGACGCGCATGCGTTCCCCGCGACGCGTCCCGCGCGTCGCGCCCGCCCCATTCATGGAAGGTCAGCCTCATGGCCAGCTTGAGAGTGCTTTCGTGGAATCTGCGCACGTTCGGATCGCATGAAACCATACCGTCCGACGATCTGGCCACCATGGCGGACATCATCGTCGGCAGCCAGGCCGACATCATCTGCATCCAGGAATTGATGATCGGCAATGGCATCGCCAGCAAGATCGGCATGCCCATCTCCGACACGTCGAAGGCCGTCGTGCAGAGACTGTGCACCAAGCTGCATGAACTCGACACGAATGCCGGCTGGCAAGCCGAGGTTTCGGGTGTAAACGCCGGCAAGGCGCCCAAGCGCAAAAGTCAGCGGGACGCCTACGCGTTTTTCTACAAGGCTTCCCCCGCCAAGTCCAAGCGCGCCCATGCCGAACCGCCGGACGCCATTGTCATGGTGGGAGACCCCGTCATCCTGCGCAAGCCCGGGGAAGACAACTTTCCCGGCCGGCGGCCCGGCATGCTCACCGTCAACGTAAAAGCCGGCACCGACACCGTGCTTGTCAATCTGGTTTCCTATCACGCGCGCACGCCCTGCGACCAGTTTTCCAAGACCAATGGCTCCGGCTACGGCATCAACCAGCTGGCGACCCTGGCGGAAGTCGGCGGCGGACTCTGGTACGGCACGGGACGTCAATGGCTATACAAGGAGAGCAAGTATCCGCTGCCCGAAGTCGACACGCTGGTGCTGGGCGACTTCAACTATTCCATGGATATCAAGCAGGCGCCGGACACCTACAAGAGCCTGCTCAGGAACTACCAGACCAACATCAGCACGCCCGAGTTCGTGCAGTACACCACCTATTCGCCGAAAGGCAGCGAGCCATTGCGGCTGGTCAGCGCCTACGACAACATCTTCAGCCTGTGCAAGCACGGCAAGTTCATGCCCTCGCTGACATGGAAGACCTGCGGCGTCATCGACTTCATCCTGGAACGCGCGAAAACGCTGGGACCGGCCATGTGCTTCTCGCCGCCGGACCCCGATGCCGCCGAGCAGTGGTACGAAGTGCATCGGACGATGTACAAGCGGCAGCATGCCGTCACCGGCATCAGCGACCATTTGCCGGTATGGGCGGAATTCACGATCAAGGGCGCCGGATCCGGCAAGGGCTCCGATCAGGTGCTGCCCACCAGCGGCGCCAACAACAACTGCCTGTTCCATGCCATCCACGGGGTATTGCAAGGCGGCATCTACGTGGACGCCAACGCCCCCGCCAAGCGCAATGCAATGACGACGGAATTGCAGAGCTACAAGACCGAGGAAGAGATGCCGAACACACCGGGCATCCGCGCCGCGATCCTGTCCTCCATGATCAACCAGTTCAGCGGCCAGCCGACGGAATCTCTGATGCTGAACCGCCTGCTGGCCAATGACACCGATCCCTTCAAGACCAAGGGGTTCAAGGCGCTGTACGCCCGCTACGTCGCCGGCATTGCCGGCGGGCGCATGCTGTACGTGCATGAAGCGGAGCTGTACGCGTTGATGAACGATTTCACCGTGGTGCTGCGCTATCCGGTGGGCGGCGCCTATCAGAGCATGACGTTCAACCCCGGCCAGGCCACCACCTACAACATCTTCCACCAGGCGCTGCACTACTCGCGCTGGCAAGCCGCGTAACGGCCGGAGCCGCAGACATGGACGTCAACACCCTGGTAGCGACGCTGCGCGGCGCGCTGGACGCGCGGAACAATCTGCCGTTCAACGCCGCGCTGATCGAATGCCCCGCCCTGGACCCGCTACTGCGCATCGGCTTTCCCGATGGCACGGTGCCGTTTGGCGCGGCCGTTGTCGCGCCCAGCGCCGACGGCAAGCGCGCCACGGTCAACGGCACGGTGAGCTACGGCGCGGCGGCCTGCGTCGCCGCGCTGGCCTTGACGCCGAACGGCGACGGCATCGACCTGCTGCTCACGCTGACTCCGGCCGCGCCCTGGACCCTGGCGCAGCTTTATCCCAATGTGCTGATCCGCGACTATGCCGGCCTGCGCTTCACCGGCGGCGGCATCGTGCTGTGCTCGACCCCCTACCGCGATGCCGGCCAGGGCATCGACCTGCCGCCGGGCATGAACATGCTGGCCGTTCTGGACATCGCCGCCGGTTATCCCGCCCTGGCGGCCCTGCTGGGCGCCCCGCCGCGCGCCGTGACCGGTCCCGTCAGCGATGGCCAGACGCCGCTGATGACGCTGGCAAGCACGCCGGCGTCCGTCGCGCTGGGACCGATCAGTCTCACGGACCTGGCGCTGACCTACGACTTCGGCAATATCGCGCCCGCCGGCCAGCCCGTCATTTCGGTCATCGAGGCCGGCATCCGGGCGCAAATCGCGGTCGGGCCGTCCATCAAGGCAACGGCGCAGGCCAGCCTGCCCTCGAACGGCTCGCAAGTCCTGTTCACGGCCGCATTCACCGGCGCCAGTCTCAAGGATTTCGCCGATCTGGCGGCCTACATCGGCCACGTCGATCCACTGAGCTGCCTGCCCGACCCCGTGCGACAGGCGGTTTCCAAGGCCGCCTCCGCCCTGCAGCTCACCGGCCTGTCCTTCACGATGGACACCTCCAGCGCCCAGGTGCTGTCGGCCGGGCTCCAGATCACGCTCGACCTGGGCGGCTTCCAGCCCTTCAGCGCGCTGCCGTCGATCGCGATCGACAGCCTGTCGTTCGACTGGAACATCCAGCCCCCGACGGGCGCCATGGAATTCGGCGCGGTCGCCCATCTGCAGCTCACTCCCACCTGCCCCGTGCTGCTGGGCATACAGACCCAGCCCGGCCTGAACTACGTGGTCGAACTCAGCCAGGCGCCCGGCGCCACGCTGAGCCTGTCAGACCTGGTGCACGCCTTCGCGCCCGGCCTGCCCTTTCCGGAACTGACGGTGGAGGACTTCGTCGTCACGCTGCAGCCGGACATCAGCTTCTATGAACTCTCTGCCACGATCACCGGCCGCTGGAGCGTGTTGCAGGACCTGGGCATCGAACTGGCCGCCGTCAGCGTCGATGTCCAGTACAACGGCGCCCTGAGTCCCACGCTGTCTGGCTGGGTCAGCGGCACGCTGACCTTCCAGATCCCTCCCAGCGCCCTGCCCGCCCTTGCCCTGGCCGACCAGGACGGCCCCAGCCCCGAGCCGCCGGCGCCGGAATTCGACCTGGTCATGCGTGCCGAGCGCCCCGCCGCCAGCGACGCCTGGCTGCTGCAGGGCGGGCTGGCCGAGGGCCAGATCGTGCCGCTGGACGCGCTGCTGGCCGCGCTGGCCCACAAATTCAATGTGTCGGGCGCGGTGCCCGCGGCATTGCGCGGCACCACCATCTCCAACCTCGGGCTGAACCTGGACACCGGCACGCCCCAGTTCCACTTCGGCTGCCAGATCGGCCTGCAGGTGGGCGGCAGCGATGTCGAGCTGATGCTGGCGGTGGACGTGGCCAAGGAAGGCACCGGCTACCACATCAACTTCGGCGGCGCGCTGCTGGTGGGCGGTCTGGAGTTCGACCTGATCGTGGACACGCGCAGCGATCCGCAGGCGCCGCGCACCGTGCTGCTGGCGCAATACCAGGCGCACGACGGCGCCGGCGAGATCGACGTCAAGAAGCTGCTGGCCAGCGTCGTGCCGGACGTGGCCGCCGGCCTGCCGGACGGCCTGGTGATCGACCTGGCCGACGCGATGATCGCCATCGTCAGCGAGAACGGCCAGCGCAAGTTCCTGTTCGCGATGGACATCGCGCTGGAGTTCCCGCTGTCCAGCCTGCCGCTGATCGGCAAGGCCGTGCCACAGGACGCCAAGGCCGGCCTGAAGAACCTGAAGCTGATCGTGTCCTCTGCCGCCTTGAGCGCCGACGATGTCACGCTGATCAACAGCCTGTCGCCCAAGCCCGTGCTGCCCGAGCCCGCCGCCCAGCTCAAGGGCGACGCCGTGCCCAAGGGCTTCTCGATGGCCGCGCAGATCGAGCTGGGCCAGTTCACGATGCTGCTGACCAGCCCGCCGGCTCCGGCGAACACGAAGGGCCTGGCGCGCGCGCACGCGCCCTATGCGTCGCCCGCGCCGTCGTCCGTGACCTGGGTCAACGTGCAGAAGTCGTTCGGCCCGGTCTCTATCCAGAAGGTGGGTTTCGCCTACGACCAGGGCAGCCTGTACGTGCTGTCCAACCTGAGCCTGGCCGCCGGCGGCCTGGAAATCGACCTGATCGGCATCGGCATGGGTTCGCCGATCAAGCAGCCGCGCCTGGCCTTCACCATCGAGGGGCTGGCGATCAGCTACCAGCAGGGGCCGGTGTCCATCATGGGCGGCATGCTGGGCACGCTGGATCCGCTGGACTTCACCGGCGCGCTCAGCGTCAAGGTGCCGCAGTTCTCGCTGGCCGCGTTGGCGGGCTATGCCCAATACCAGGATCACCCCTCTTTCTTCCTGTACGGCGTGCTGAACGCGCCGCTGGGCGGACCGCCGGCGTTCTTCGTCAACGGCGTGGCGGCCGGCGTGGGCTTCAATCGCAAGCTGCTGGTGCCCGATGTCTCGGGCGTGGCGAGCTTTCCGCTGGTGCAGTGGGCGCAGGGGGACGGCACGCCGTCCATGGATCCGTCCAAGCCCATCGGCGATCAGGTCCAGGCGGTGCTGACCATGCTGTCGCAGTCGGGCGTGGTCGCGCCCAGCGTGGGCGACTACTGGCTGGCGGCCGGCCTGCGCTTCACCAGCTTCGAGCTGGTGGACTCCTTCGCGCTGCTCACCGTCAGCGTCGGCGCTGACGTGGAGATCGACCTGCTGGGCCTGTCCACCGTGACCGTGCCGCCGCAGGATCCGGTGCCCGTGGCCGAGGTGCAGATCGCGCTGGAAGTGTCGTTCTCGTATGCGCGCGGACTGGTGGCCGTGGCCGGCCAGCTGACCGACAACAGCTACGTGCTGTCGCGCGACTGCAAGCTGACCGGCGGCTTCGCCTTCTACGTCTGGTTCAAGGGCGAGCGCGCCGGCGAGGCGGTGCTGAGCCTGGGCGGCTACAACCCCAACTTCACCGTGCCCAAGGACTATCCGGTGGTGCCCCGGCTGGGGCTGAACTGGCAGGTGATTCCGGAGCTGAGCATCACCGGCGGCCTGTACTTCGCCGTCACGCCCAACGTCATCATGGCCGGCGGCAAGCTCAGCGCGGTCTGGGACAGCGGCCCGATCCGCGCCTGGTTCACCTACTGGGCCGATTTCCTGATGACCTTCAAGCCGTTCCACTACCACGTGAACGGCGGCATCGACCTGGGCGCCTCCTTTACGGTGGACCTGTGGCTGTTCAGCATTTCCGTCACCATCCACATCGGCGTGGAGCTGACGCTCAAGGGACCGCCCTTCTCTGGCCAGGCCCGCGTGGACCTGTCCATCATCTCCTTCACCATCAGCTTCGGCGACGCCGGCCAGGGCGACACCAAGATTCCCTGGTCGCAGTTCGTCCAGCAGCTGCTGCCGTCCAACGCACCGCCGGCCATGGCGCGCAGGACGCGGCGCGGCCGGCTGGAAGGCGCGGCGTCCGCCCCGCGCGCCGACGATGTCCAGCCCGCGGTGGTGCAGATCAACCTGACCGGCGGCCTGGTGCGCCGCCTGCCCGATACCGCCGACGGCCCCTGCTACCTGGTCAGCGCCGAGACCTTCCAATGCAGCGTGCTGACCACCATCCCGGCCAAGAACGTCGCGTTCGACACCAACCCCGACCATGCCGGTTTCGCGAACCTGGGCTGGGCGCCGGACGCGCAGCAACCCTGCGATCCCTCCGGCAAGCCGATACCGGTGAACAACAGCTTCGGCGTCGGCCCGGCGCGGATCGCGTCGGGCCGTTTCAACCCCGCGCTGACGCTGAGCCTGGAATCCGAGGAGGATTCGACGCTGCAGGCCGTGCGCATGCTGTCGAACGCGCCCAAGGCGCTGTGGGAGGTCAAGCAGCTCGACGCCAATGGCGTGCCGCAGGTCGATCCCGGCACCGCGCTGACCGACGCCAGCTTCGCCAATGCGCTGGTCGGCCTCTCGCTCAGTCCCTGCGTGGCGCCGCCGGACACCCTGTGTCCGGTGCCGCTGGAATCGCTGCTGTACACGCTGGACGATGACATCCGGCCGTTCGCCTGGAGCCCCGGACAGCCGCCCGCCGGCGACGACTTCTCCGGCCAGACCGTGGCCGGCACCATCTCCTCGGCCCCGGCCGCGCTGGCGCCGCTGGGCGTGTACGTGGACACCCAGGTCAACGTGGCGCGCCTGGCCAACCCCGCCACCAACGACCTGGAATCCGCGCCCCGCCTCAGGCTGCTGGGCGAGCAGGCCGCCGCCTGACGGCAGCGCGCAACAGGAACCGAACCGGACCGGAGCCCATGAGCACCTACACCGCAAGCCAGCTCGACAAGCAGGTCGTCTTCATCCAGAACGACATCCCGCCGCTGCGCGACGGCGTCTACACCCTGCGCGCCACGCACACGGTGCCGAACCAGGATCCAGGCAGCTTCAGCGCGGCCAGCAGCTTCGTGGTCCAGGGCGAGCGCTTCGCGCTGGCCGCCACCGAGATCGACGCGGTGTTCCCGCCCAACCTGGCCAACGGCGAATTCGACGGCGTGCTGCCGCACGTGACGCTCACGCGCTGCACCCTGCCCTGGGAACGCGGGCTGGACACGCCGCATTCGGCCCATACCTACCCGCAGTCCCCCTGGCTGGCCGTGCTGGTGTGCGACAACAGCGACCAGCAGCCGGCGCCGCTGCCCATCGCCGCCACCGCCAAGGACCTGGTGCCGGTCGGCACCACGATCACCGTGACCGGATCCAGCGCCACGGGCCAGGGCACCCTGCCGGCATCCAAGCTGTCCTACGGCGCGGCGCTGCTGTCGGTGCTGGGCTATGGCGAAACCCCGGACGACGCCTGCAGCGTGATCGACCTGCCCGTGGACCTGTTCAACCAGGTCGCGCCCGCCGCCGCGGACCTGGCCTACCTGGCCCATGTGCGCGAGGTCGACACCCTGCACGGACCGGACACGGACGCCGACCGCGCTCGCAGCGCCGTGGTGGTCGCCAACCGCACGGCGCCCTCCAATGGCGCGGCGCGCGCCTATCTGGTGTCGCTCGAGGGCATGGCCGACTATCTGCCGTCCGCCAGCGGCCAGGCCAGCCCGCTGATCGATTCCCGCGTCAAACAGGTGCGCCTGCTGGTCTACCGCAGCTGGACCTTCACCGCCAACAACCTCGACCAGACGCTGTCGCAGCTGCTCAGCAACCTGAACGCGCCCGGCCCCGACGGCGTGCGCGTCACCACGCCCTGCCTGCCCGCGGGCGGGCCGCCGCCCAGCGCCGCCCGGCTCGCGGCCGCCATGGCCGCGCAAGCCAGCGGCCAGGCCAGCGCCGACGATGCCGCCGTGCTGATGCGCAACGCCCTGCTGATGGGCTATGTGCCGATGAACCATCACCTGCGCCACGGCGGCAAGACCGTCTCCTTCTATCGCGGCCCGCTGTCTCCGCTGCCGGTGCCGGCCGCCAGCGCCGCCGCCTACTACAACAGTCCGGACGCCGCCAACGCCTACAACCCCTATACGGGCCTGTTCGATGTGTCCTACGGCGCCGCCTGGCAGCTGGGACAGCTGATGGCCCTGCAAAGCGCCGGCATGGCTAATCAGCTGTATGCGTGGAAGCGCTCGGTCACGCAGCAGCAGGCCATGGCGGCCGAACAACAGCTGCTGGCGCAGCGCCTGCAGGGCGCGCCCCTGTTCCAGGGCTTCATGTCGCAACGCGCGGCCCTGCTGCGCGACGGCCCGCCGCCGCTGCCCGACGAGGTGGCGGACTGGTTCTCCAACCTAGCCACGCTGCAGGGCATTCCGTTCAGCTACCTGGTGCCGGACGAGCGCATGCTGCCGCCCGAGTCCATCCGCTTTTTCTGGCTGGACAGCAACTGGATGGACGCGCTGATCGACGGCGCCTTCAGCATCGGCCGCGCCGGCGTGTCGCCGCAGTCGATCGAGGCGCGCCATGCCCCGTCGCTGCGCGCCCAGGCCCGCATGGGCATGGGCCTGCGCGCGGCCAACCGGCGCCGCGCGCTGCACGCCGCCGGCATCAGGGCCGGCCAGGCGCCGGTCACCGGTTGCCTGATCCGCTCGCAGGCCATCGCCGGCTGGCCCAAGCTGCGCATCCTGGGTTTCGCCGACGCCAAGATGCAGCAGGCGCTGCCCGCCCTGCGCATCGCGCGCCTGTCCGACGACACGGTGCTGTGCCTGTTCAACGGCGAGCTGGTTTCGCTGTGCCTGCGCGAACCGCCGGAACAGCAGCATCATGGCGTGGAAGGCATGCCCGACGCTCTTTACACCACGCTGCGCGCCGTCAGCGGCGGCCCCGACGGGCAGGCGCCGGGCCAGCAGTACACGAGCAATCCCAAGCCCTTCGTCAGCCCCTGCGACCCGGGTGGCAAGTTCGCGCGCGCCTGCCTGAGCGTGCGCGCCGACGGCCGCACGCTGGACGTGGCCGGTTCGGCCGGCGTCATCAGCCTGCGCCTGACGCGGGATTTCTCGCAAAAGCTGCCCAGCGGTTTCACCTCGGCCGAGTACGCGCTCGAAATGACCAAGGGCGTCGTTGAAGTGGAGTACCTGCGATGAGCACCCTGATCGTACCCGTCGACCTCACGGCCTATTGCATCGGCACGCTGGACGCCGCCGGCCCCGCGCGCGCCTTCGCCGGCGGCAGCACCGATTACAGCAACCAGGTCAGCCGCGACCGTCCCGCCTTCCTGGGCCTGAACGTCAGCCGCGATCCGAGCCAGGCGCCGCTATGGCCCATGGAACAGGGCGTGCACCTGCATTGGGCCATGCCGGACGCCCTGACCCGCGCGCCGCAAGGCGATGCGCTGCGCTTTCCGGCGCTGCCCAACCGCTGGCTGGTCAGCCGCATCGCGCCCGACGCGCTGACGAGCCGCCACTGGATCGTGCAGAGCGATCTGCTGTCGGACACGCCGCCCGCCGCCGGCCATGCGCCCACCGTGCCCGTGGCGGTCGCCGCGGCCAACGGCCAGCCCACGCAACGCGGCTTCCGCTTCCTGGGCGCCACGCAGGTGTTCGACGCCGGCTGGAGCGACCCGGCCTCGGCGGCCAACGCCGCGCGCGGCCTGCGCGCGCAGACCGGCGCGGACCTGCATGCCGTGGCCACCGGCGACATCGCCTTCGCCGCCTTCTACCCGAACTCCCGAGGCGTATTCGGCTTCCACGACGACCTGACCGATCTGAATCCCGGCCCGGACGGCGTGGCGCTGCTGTACACCGTCACCGGCTGGTACGCGGATCCGACCCAGGATCCGCTGCGGGGCGCGCCCAGCCTGGCGCAATTGCAGCAGACCCTGGGTTGGACCTGCGCCAGCGCCGATCCCAAGGCCGACCGCTCGCTGTACAACGGCCTGATCCAGGGCCTGGTCTGGAATCCCCACACCCGCTATGTCGACGACGCGCCCTCGCCCATCGATGGCGACGTCGCCATCGGCAATCATCCCGCCGAGGCGCTGGCCGCCTACTTCCGAGGCCTGAACAGCCCGGCCACGCCCATCTACGAGGAACTGCTCACGCTGTATGCCACCGGCCTGCTGCCCGGCCTGTCCGCGCCCGCGCCGGGCCAGTTGGCGCTGCTGGAGGAAACGCTGCACGCGCTGCAATTCAGCGCGCAGGACGCCGGCACGATCTACACGGTGACGCGCGACGACGCCGAGGCCATCGACCTGCCCCTGCCGCTGGCCGACGCGCTCAACCAGCTCAACCTGCTGCGATTGGCGGCCGATGCCTCCGCCGTCCAGGTGCGCCAGGCGCGCTGGCAGTTGTTCTCCGCCTGGCTGCGGCTGTTCAGCGTGGACAGCGTCAACCAGCAGGCCGCGCTGAGCGCGTTCTCCAGCCAGTTCGCCTTACAGGGCGCGATCGACCGGCATCAACATGAAGCCGACGACGCGGTCGCCGCGCAAGCCGCCGCCGTGCGCGCCTTGCTGGGCAGCGAGCTGACGCTGACCACGGCGCCGGCCCCCAGCTATCGCGGTCCGGCCGAGCCGGTGCTGCTGCTGGCCGGCGACGCCGCCGCGCCGGCGCTGCGCTATGGCGGCGACGGCCGTTACCATCCCTCGGGCTATCTGCCGTGCCGGCTGGCCGACGCGGTGCTGGACACCGTATCGATCGGTCCGTCCACCACGCTGCGCGCCGCCAGCTACGCGCCGTTGGCTCCGCCCGCGCCCAACCGCCTGCCCGACCCCGCCGTCGGCGCGCTGGTGCTGGAGGCGGCCTTGCTATGCACCGCGATCGGCGCGCGCGCCAGCGGCCTGGCCCCGGCCGCGCTGGCGGCCGACCTGACGGCCTGGACCGAGGGCGGCGCGGCCCGCTACTACGCCAGCGCGCAGGGCCTGCCGCCATCGGCCGTGGGCGTGGGCGCCTGGCCCGGCGCCAATCCATGGTGCTCGCTGGCGGTGCTATGGCAGGTCAACTATCACCCGCTGCTGGCCACCGCCCAGGCCGGCGCGGCCGTGGATTATCCACCCCGCTATTTCACCGCCAACTACCTGCTGAACCCCAACGCGCCGGGCGCCATCGCCTATCAGCCCGGGGCGGACGGCATCCACATCGACCCCGCCAGCATCGACTTCGATTCGCGCGATCCCGCGTCGGGCACGCATCTGTACCAAGGCCTGTCCATCCTGTCGGCGGCGTCGGCGGACAACCTGCGCAACCAGCTGGCGCGGGATTTGGCGCGGCAGCCGGACCCGACGCTGCAAACCATCGCCGATCAGTTGGCCGCCACCGACATCAGCATGCAGAGCATGACTGGGCTGAACGACCAGTTGCTCAGCCGCCGCCGCAGCCTGCAATTGAGCATCGGCGTGTCCGCCACCGCGCCGCTGCCGTTCCGCTCGGCCACCTCGCAGCTGCAGACCGTGGTCGGCTCGCTGACCGACATCGCGCCGCTGGCGCCCGAGCTGAACGGCGCCTACAGCGGCGTGCGCGCCGGCTACTTCACCGTGTCCGCGCAGGTGATGGACCCGTTCGGCCGCAAGCGCCCCGTCAATATCCGCAACACCTATCTGGCCCAGAGCCTGACGACCCAGGCCCAGGGCGCCGCCGTGCCGGGCGTGGCCTATGCCCAGCCCCGGCTGAGCCAGCCCGCGCGCCTGCTGTGGCGCTGGCTGGCCGCCGACAGCAGCGGCTACGACGAGATGAACGCGCACCCTGCCACCACGCCGGTCTGCGGCTGGCTGCTGCCCAGCCACCTGTCGTACAGCTTCTTCCTGTACAACGCGCAGGGCAATCCGCTGGGCACCATCGCGGTGCGCGCCGACGGCGGCGCGGTCCTGTGGCAATCCGCGCCGGGCAACCAGGGCACGATAGACGCGGACCTGCAAACCGTGATGGCGCACGAGAATCCGCAGCTGCGCGCGCTGGCCCTCGCGCTGGGCGGCGCCACGCCGCAGTTCCTGCGCGCGTTCTGGCAAGCCTGCGACCGCTCGGCCGGCAGCATTTCCCCGGCCGCCGCCGACAGCCAGTCCAGCCTGGGTCTGCTGGTCGGCCGTCCGCTGGCGCTCACGCAGACCTCGCTGCGCCTGGAGCGCCAGGGATTCGCGGACCTGGACCAAAGCTATGCGACCTTGTCGGGCGGCGCCTTCGCCGATACCGATCACGCCATTGGCGGCATCCGCTTCCCCGTGGTCATAGGCGACCTGCAGCGGCTGGACGACGGGCTGGTCGGCTACTTCACCGCCGCGTCCGGTGGCGGCTACGACACCGGCACGTTCTACAGCCAGGCCGCCACCGGCGCCGATCCTGGCGTGGTGGCGCCCGCCGTGGACCGGCTCACGCTGTCGCCCGCGGCCGCCTCGATGCAAGCGCCCGATGCTCCGCCCGAGCCGGAAACCAAGCTGCTGATGCTGGTGGATCCGCGCGCGCCCATTCACGCCAGCATGGGCATCCTGCCCACCGAAACGCTGGCCCTGCCGGCGGACCAGTACGAGGACATCCTCGCCGCGCTGGAGTTCACCATGCCGGCCTTTCCCTTGTTGCGCGCCCATGGCGGCCTGTCCGTGCCGCTGCCGCGCGCCGCCGGCTACAACCCGTCCTGGATCACCGAGGATATCGACGGCCAGAACGCGCCCCGCTGGAACGTGGACCCGGATCTGCAGCCGGTCGACGCCGGTGCGATCTGGCAGTACAGCCCGCAAAGCCTGACCGAGGGCTGGCTGCGACTCAATCCGGACCTGCTGCAATTCACGCTGACCAACGCCCAGGGCGCGCCGGTGGTGCGCGCCGGCGCCGACAGCGCGCTGACGCTGACGATCCAGAACCGCCGCAAGACGCCCATCGTCTTCACCCCCGGACAGACCAGCGGCGAGGACCAGCCCGCCACCGGCTCGGCCCTGTACCTGCACCTGGGCGCGCTGGTGGACGACGCGAACGTGCCGGACATCCGCTACGCCGCGCCCGGCTGGCGCTTCCTGCCGCTGCAGGACGCGCGCTACGGGCAGTACTGGGCCGCCGTGACGGAGGCGAACCTGACGCTGCCGCCCGGCGCGTCGCTCAGCATCGCCATCAGCCAGCTCAAGGTCAGCGCCACGGCGCCTGCCCAGGCCAGGATCTACTTCGACTACGACAACCTGCAAGGCAGCGACGACGGCATCGACATGGCCGTCCTGACGGTGCAACCGGCCGGCGCGCAGCCCACCTAAGCGCGGACCGTCCGTGGGGCCTCCAATCCCCGCAACGGCGCCCTGGTATCCTGCCGTCGACGGCCCGCGCGCCGCCCCCGCCCCTGATCCGATGCCACGCATGAATCCGCCCCTTGCCGCCTCCGCCAGCCATGTCCTGCTGCGCCGCATGTGCGTGGACGACGTGCCCATGCTGCTGGCCCTGGAGTCCGACCCCGAGGTCATGCGCTACAGCACCGGCGTCAAGCCGGCCACCGAGGCGCGCCGCCGCGAACTGCTGGACTGGCTGCGCGAGGCGCCCGGCAAGCTCGGCCACTGGGCCGTGGTGGCCGACGGCGACGCGGTCGGCTGGGCCAGCCTGACGCCATTGCCCGGCACCGACCGCATCCAGCTCGCCTACCGGCTGCAACGGCGCGCCTGGGGCCGGGGCTGCGCCACCGCAGCCGGCCGCCAGCTGTGCGACTATGCATGGCGCATGCTGGATGTCGCGGCCCTGTCCGCCGTCGCCTGGCCGGACAACCTGGCCTCGCGGCGCGTGCTCGAAAAACTCGGCTTCGTCCAGGCCGGCACCGAAACGCACTACGGGCGCGACACCGTGGCCTATCTGTTGCCGCGTCCGGCCTCGGCCTGACCCACGTCATCACTCTTACCCCTTTCCTGGAACCATCCACTCATGACCGACGCCCACAACACCGCCCCCGCCGACCCCCGCGTCTATATCGCGCAGAGCCTGGAAGGCATGAAGGCCGCCACCGCCGCCCATTGCGGTTCCTGGCACCTGGACGAAGCCGAGCGCTGGTCGGTGGACATGGACGAAGGGCTGATCCGCTTCGTGCTGCCCGACGGCATGCATGCCTCGGCCCCTGTCCAGATCGTCGGCACCACCAACAGCGACGACGGATCCTTCCTGTGGGGCTGGGATCACCCGTCCGTGCCGCCGGAACTGGCCGAACACGCCGAACTGGCGCGCGCCTTCGGCGAAGCCCATGGCTTGCCCGAGTACAGCAATCGAAAAGTCGAATGCGACGACATGCGGGCCTGGGAATTCGCCGCCGTGGCCATGCGCCTGGGCGGCGCCAGCGGCACCTATCGCGGACAGGCGTCGGAAACCGCCTGCGTGTGGATGACCTTTGGCGCCGTGACCCTGTCCCAGGGCTGAGGCCGCCGCGCCGGGACATTCCATGGACGCGCCCCTGGCCGCCGCCGCCCGCGCGCTCGCCTCGGGCGATCCGCTGGGCGCGCTGCACCATGTCGCGCTGCGCGGCGACCCGCCGGCGCTGGCGCTGCGTGGCATCGCCCTGGCCCAGCTGGGCGACCTGGAACGCGCCCGCGCCCTGCTGCGGCGCGCGGCCCGCGCGTTCCGCCCGGAGCAGGAGCTGGCGCGGGCGCGCTGCGAGCTGGCCGAAGCCGACGTGGCGCTGGCGATGCGCGACCTGGACTGGCCCGACGAAACGCTGGAATCCACCCGCCAGGCCCTGCTGCGGCACGGCGACCTCGCCAACGCCGCGCATGCCCGGCTGCTGCATGCGCGGCGCCTGCTGCTGCTGGGCCGTGCCGACGACGCCGCCGTCGCCATCGCGGGCTGGGATCAGGCGCCGCTGCCCGCCGCCGCGCGGGCGGTGCATGCCTTGGCCGCCGCCGGCATCGCGCTGCGCCGCCTGCAGGCAGAACCCGCCCGGCTGGCGCTGGCCCAGGCCCGGGCCGCCGCGCGCGAATCCGGTATCGGCGCGCTGCAAGCCGAGGCCGATGCGCTGTCGCGCCTGCTGGAGGCCCCGGCGGCCAGGCTGACCCGCCACGGCGCGCAGCGCCTGCTGCGCCTGGACGAAGTCGAGGCGCTGATGGCCTCGGACGCGCTGGTGGCGGACACCGCCCGCCAGGCGCTGCGCAGTCCCATGGCCACGGTGGACCTGTCGCGGCGGCCGGTGCTGTTCGCGCTGGCGCGCCAGCTGGCCGAGGCCTGGCCCGGCGACGCGCCGCGCGAGGCGCTGATCGCCGCCGTCTTCCGCCTGCGGCGGCCCGACGAGACCCATCGCGCCCGGCTGCGGGTGGAGGCCGGCCGGCTGCGCGTCGCGCTCAAGGGCCTGGCCGAGGTCCGGGCCAGCCGCCGGGGCTATGCGCTGGCCCTGCCACCCGGCTGCGAAGCCGTGACGCTGGCCCCGCCCGACGAAAGCGCCCACCCGGAACTGCAAGCCCTGCTGGCGGACGGCCAGCCCTGGTCCAGCGCCGCGCTGGCCCTGGCGCTGGGCGCCAGCCAACGTTCGGTGCAGCGCGCCTTGGAAACCCTGGCCGCCGCCGGCCAGGCCCAGCCGCTGGGACAGGGGCGCGCGCGCCGCTGGGCCGCGCCGCCGCCGCCCGGATGTGCGACGGTTTTGTTACTCCCGCCGCTATCGCCGGCGGACTAGCATGGCTCCATTCCCATCCGGAGACTCCCCGCCATGAAATCTGCTCCCGCCCAGATCGTCCGTGAATACGGCCCCTTCCCCGGCGTCACCGATGTCCACGGCGTCAGCCACGACGGCCGCCGGGTCTGGTTCGCCACCGGCGATTCGCTGCAATCGATGGATCCGGCCAGCGGCAAGATCGTCAGCATCATCAAGATGACGGCGCGCGCCGGCACCGCCTATGACGGCCGGCACCTGTACCAGCTCGCCGGTCCGAGCATCCAGAAGGTCGACCCGCGCAGCGGCGAGATCCTGGCCACGCTGCCAGCGCCCGCCGAGGGCTGCTCGGGCATGGCCTGGGCCGAGGGCGCGCTGTGGGTGGCGCATTACCGCGAGCGCAAGATCCACAAGATCGACCCGGCCACGGGCAAGATCCTGCGCACCATCGCCTCGGACCGCTACGTGACCGGCGTCACGTGGACCAACGGCGGCCTGTGGCACGGCACCTGGGAAAACGACGAAAGCGAGTTGCGCCGCGTCTCGCCCGAGACCGGAGAAGTGCAGGAGAGCCTGCTCATGCCGCCGGGCGTCTACGTCTCCGGGCTGGAAGCGGGCGACGGCGTGTTCTATTGCGGCGGCAGCACCAGCGGCAGGATCCGCGCCGTGCGCCAGCCCGAGCCCGCGTCCGAAAGCCGCTGAACGGACGCCGCCGCCCGAATCCGGCGGCGGCGCTTCCCGGTTGGCGCCACGGCCGTCCGCCTCGTGGAGCCGGCCCCGGCCGGCGCTCCGTCCCCCAGGGGAATCCAAGCGTCTTCCCCGCTCCATCCGCCCGCCGCCGCCCTGGGGTCCGCTTTCCGCCGCGCCAGCGTGTAAACTCCCCCCTTTTTGGCTCTGGTGGTATGGTGCAAGCCCCTCGGCGCACAGGTTTCAGCGGCCCGACGCTCGTTCGCTTGCTTGCTCGCCTGACGGACGTCGACGTTCCCGAATCCGGACAATCCCTTTCCGACCGGCTCAGCCTCTGGCTGGGCTGGACGGACGCCATCGCGCTCGCCGCCGTGCTGGATGGCAAGCCACCAGCCATGGCGCCGGGCGGCCCGACGTTCGACAGCGAGCAGGACCGGGAAAGCCTGAAGCTGCGGACCACGCTGGCCGATGCCATCGCCAGCGACACCGAGTTCACCGCCGCCCGGCCCCGCGGCCGGCAGCCGCCCTCGCGGACGCAGGCCGTGCCCAAGGCGCCGACCGACGCCGACTACTCCAGCTTCCGCCAGCGCTACCTGTCGCTGCAGCACACGATGGAGAACGGCATCGGGGGCCTGCGCAGCCGCCTGCGCGGCATGCTGGCCGGACGCAATCCGGAAATGACCCGGCTGGCGATGGTGGACGCCATCATGGAAAGATCGCTCAGCGTGCGCGAACGCGCCCTCATGACGACTATTCCGACGCTGCTCGGCGCGCATTTCGAGCGGCTGCGCAAGGCCGAGCAATCGGCGCAGGAAGAAGCCGAGGCGGCGGAAATGCCGCCGCCGGCCAAGCCCGGCGCCTGGCTGGACACGTTTCGCAAGGACATGCGCAGCGTGTTGCTGGCCGAACTGGATATTCGTTTTCAACCGGTGGAAGGGCTGCTCGCGGCGCTTCGCACCCGCTAATTAGGACACTATGTCCCGATACTTCATCAATCTGGTCGTTTTTCTTGTGGGCCTGGCCGCGGCAGGCTGGATCGGCGCGGGCTATGTCGGCTCGAACCCATTGGCGCTCGGCGTCACGCTGCTGATCGCCCTGTTCTACATGGCGGGCGCCTTCGAGCTGTACCGCTACGGCCGCGCCACCAGCGGGCTGCGCCAGGCGGTGGCCGGGCTGGACGCCCCGCCCGCCTCGCTGGCCGGCTGGCTCGACTCCCTGCCGCCCAGCCTGCGCCACGCCGCCCGGCTGCGCATCGAAGGCGAGCGCGCCGCCCTGCCCGGCCCCTCGCTCACGCCCTACCTGGTCGGCCTGCTGGTCTTGCTGGGCATGCTCGGCACCTTCCTGGGCATGGTGGTCACGCTGCGCGGCACCGGCCTGGCGCTGGAAAGCGCCACCGACCTGCACGCCATCCGCGCCTCGCTGGCCGCGCCGGTCAAGGGCCTGGGCTTCGCCTTCGGCACCTCGATCGCCGGCGTCGCCACCTCGGCCATGCTGGGCCTGCTGTCCGCGCTCTGCCGGCGCGACCGCATCCTGGCCTCGCAGCAGTTCGACGCCCGCGTCGCCACCACGCTGCGCCCCTATTCGCAAAGCTATCAGCGCGAGGAAACGCTCAAGCTGCTGCAACGCCAGGCCGACGCCATGCCGGCCCTGGCCGAGCGTCTGCAGGCCATGATCGACGCCGTCGAGCGCCAGGGCCAGGCCATGAATGACCGCCAGCTCGCCAGCCAGGACGCCTTCCAGGGCAAGGCCGAGGCCGCCTACAGCCGCCTGGCCGCCTCGGTCGAACAGACGCTCAAGGCCAGCGTGGCCGACAGCGCCCGCGCCGCCGGCGCGGCGCTGCAGCCCGTGGTGGAAGCCACCATGACCGGCCTGGCGCGCGAGACCGCCGCGCTGCGCGACACCGTGTCCGACGCGGTGCAGCGCCAGCTCGACGGCCTGTCCGCCGGATTCCGCGCATCCACCGCCGACGTGGCCGGCATCTGGGCGCGCGCGCTGGACGGTCAGCAGCGCGCCAACGAAACGCTGGCGAACGACCTGCGCGTCTCGCTGGATCAGTTCGCCTCCACCTTCGAGCAGCGTTCCGCCGCGCTGATGGACGGCATGTCCACGCGCATGGAGGCCTCGGCCGGCAAGCTGTCCGACGTCTGGGACGGCGCGCTGTCGCGCCAGGAACGTGCCGGCGAGAAGCTGGCTGGCGACAACCAGCAGGCCCTGGCCGCCGCCGCCGCCGCGCTGGAGCGCCAATCGGCCGCGCTGGTGCAGGCCGTGAGCCAGTCCCACGCCGACCTGCAAGCCGCGCTGATGGCGCGCGACGAGCAGCGCCTGGCCGCCTGGAACGCATCGCTGGGTTCGGTCTCGGCCTCGCTGCGCCAGGAATGGGAACAGGCGGCGGCGCAGACCGCCGGCCGCCAGCAGGAGATCTGCGACGCGCTGGCGCTGACCGCCCAGCGCATCTCCGACCACACCCAGCTGCAGGCCGGCGAGACCATCGCCGAGATCAGCCGACTGGTGCAGGCCGCGGCCGACGCGCCCAAGGCCGCCGCCGCGCTGCAGGCCGAGCTGGCCGCGCGCGACCAGGATCGCCTGCAGGCCTGGACGGCCTCGCTGGAGAACATGACCGCCGCGCTGCGCCAGGAATGGCAGCAGGCCGGCGCCGAGGCGGCCAGCCGCCAGCGCGAGATCTGCGACGCGCTGTCGCTCGCCGCGCAGAACATCTCCGAGCAGGCGCGCACCCAGGCCAGCGGCACGCTGGCCGAGATCAACCGGCTGGTCGACGCCGCCGCCGACGCGCCCAAGGCCGCCCTCGCGTTGCAGGACGAACTGGCCGCGCGCGACCGCGAGCGCCTGGACGCCTGGAGCGGCTCGCTGGCCGAGATGACCGCCGCGCTGCGCCAGGAATGGCAGCAGGCTGGCGCCGACGCCGCCAACCGCCAGCGCGAAATCTGCGACGCGCTGGCCCTGGCCGCGCAGCGCATCTCCGAACAGACGCAGGCCCAGGCCAGCGGCACGCTGGCGGAAATCAACCGCCTGGTCGACGCCGCCGCCGACGCGCCCAAGGCCGCCCTCGCCCTGCAGGGCGAGCTGGCCGCGCGCGACCGCGAGCGCCTGGACGCCTGGAGCGGCTCGCTGGCCGAGATGGCCGCCGCGCTGCGCCAGGAATGGCAGCAGGCCGGCGCCGACGCCGCCAGCCGCCAGCGCGAAATCTGCGATGCCTTGCTGCTGGCCGCGCAGGACATCTCCGAGCAAGGCCGCGCCCAGGCCAGCGGCACGCTGGCGGAAATCAACCGCCTGGTCGATGCCGCCGCCGAGGCGCCCAAGGCAGCCGTCGCCCTGCAGGCCGAGCTGGTGGCCCGCGACCAGGCCCGCCTGGACGCCTGGACCGGCACGCTGGCCGAGATGGCCGCCACGCTGCGCCAGGAATGGCAGCAGGCCGGCGCCGATGCCGCCAGCCGCCAGCAGCAGATCTGCGAGGCGCTGGCCGACACCGCCCGCCAGATCTCGGATCAATCGCGCGCCCACGCCAGCGACACGCTGGCCGAGATCAACCGCCTGGTCGATGCCGCCGCCGAGGCGCCCAAGGCCGCCGTCGCCCTGCAAAGCGACCTGGTGGCCCGCGACGAGGCCCGCCTGGATGCCTGGACCGGATCGCTGGCCGACATGGCCGCCGCGCTGCGCGAGGAATGGCAGCAGACCGGCGCCGCCACCGCCAGCCGCCAGCAGGAAATCTGCGACGCGCTGGCCCAGGCCGCGCGCGACATCTCCGAGCACACCCACACCCACGCCAGCGCCACCATCGCCGAGATCGAGCGTCTGGCACAGGCCGCGTCCGAAGCGCCGCGCGCCGCCGCCGAGGTCATCGGCGAACTGCGTCAGAAGCTGTCCGACAGCCTGGCCCACGACAACGCCATGCTGGAAGAGCGCGGCCGCCTGCTCGACACGCTCGCGACCCTGCTGGACGCCGTCAACCTCGCATCCACCGAGCAACGCGCCGCCGTGGACGCGCTGGTCGGCACCACCTCGGAACTGATGGACCGGGTGGGCGCGCAGTTCTCGGAACGCGTCGAATCCGAAACCGGCAAGCTGGCCGAGATCTCGGCCCAGGTCACCGGCAGCGCCGTCGAAGTGGCCAGCCTGGGCGAGGCCTTCGGCGCCGCGGTGCAGCTGTTCAGCGCGTCCAACGACAAGCTGGCCACGCAGCTCGAACGCATCGAGGCGGCGCTGGACAAGTCCATCGCCCGGGGCGACGAACAGCTCTCCTACTACGTGTCGCAGGCGCGCGAAGTGGTGGACCTGAGCCTGATGTCGCAGAAGCAGATCATTGAAGACCTGCAGCACCTGGCCAGCCAGCGCGCCGACGCGGGAACCGAGGCCGCATGAGCGAGGACTTCGACGCCGGCGTGGACAGCACCGCGCCCACCTGGGCGGTCTTCGGCGACCTGATGTCGGTGCTGCTGGGCTCGTTCGTGCTGATCCTGGTCAGCGTGATCGGCATGCAGCTCGAACTGTCGACCCAGCTGGAAGACGAGGTCAAGCAGCGCCAGGAGGAAACCCATCGCCGCGAAAGCCTGGAACAGGTGCTGGCCGGCCCGCTGGCCGCCGGCCGCGTCACGCTGGTCAACGGCCGCATCGGCATCAGCGGCAGCGTGCTGTTCGCTCTGAACTCCGACCAGCTCCAGCCCGAGGGCCGCGAGCTGCTCAGGAGCCTGGCCGAACCGCTCACCGCCTACCTGGGCACGCGCCAGGAAATCCTGATGGTCAGCGGCTTCACCGACGACCAGCAGGTGCGCGAGGGCAACCGCCGCTTCGCGGACAACTGGGATCTCTCGGCCCAGCGCGCGCTGACCGTCACCCGCACCCTGATCGACGCCGGCGTGCCGTCCTCGTCCCTGTTCGCCGCGGCCTTCGGCTCGGAGCAGCCGGTGGCCTCGAACGCCGACGCCGAGGGCCAGGCCAAGAACCGCCGCGTGGAAATCGCGCCGGTGCCGCGCCTGGCCGGCGACCCGGCCAAGAAACCGAATGAGTGACCACACGCAGGCCGACGCCGGGCGCGAACGGGATCCGATCCCGACCGCCCGGGAAAGCGATCAGGACCGCCAAGCCTTGAGCGCCCCCATGGACGAGTCCGCCAGCGCCCACGCGGACCCGCCCACCGGCGCCACCGCCCTGCCCCGCAGCGCCGCCGGCCTGCGCCTGGACGCCTGGCGCGAGCGCGGCGCCGACCGCATGGATCCCGTGCGCTTCCGTTTCATGGAAGCGCTGGAGCGACGCGCCGCTCCGCATGCCGGCGCCGCCCGCGCGCTGCTGGACCAGCGCCTGGCCGCCCTGCTCGACGCCTACGCGGCGGACCTGGAGCGGGACGAGGCCGCGCCCGGCAGCCCCGCGCCCGAGCCGTCGCAAGCGCCTGGCCGCGAGGCGCAGGATTGCGCCGCCGCCGATACGCCCATCGACGGTCCCCTGCCCGCCGACACCCTGGCCAGCCTGGCCCGCGCGCTCGACACCGGCCACGCCGTGCCCTGGCGGGGCGCCTACCCGGAGCTGCCGCTGCTGGACGTGTACCGCGATATCTGGGCCAAGGTCAGCGCCAACCGCCAGCTGCGCCAATCGGAACAGCAGGTGCCCGACAATGCCGGCCCGCTCAATTCCAACAACCTGGTCCACCGCTCGCTGGCGCTGATGCGCCAGCTCTCGCCCGGCTATCTGCACCAGTTCCTGTCCTACCTGGACGCGCTGGCCTGGATGGAGCAGTTCGATGGCGCGGTGGCCGCTGCCAAGGAAGCCGCGCGCGGTTCGGCCAAGGCTGGCGCCAAGGGTGCGGGCAAGGCGGCTAAGCCCGCCGCCGCCAAGCGCAGCCGGGCCAAGACGGCCTGACGCCCCGTCCGATTTGCGCCGGGCCCGGTGCCCGCAGTAAGATACGATCCATATACAAACCATATACGGATCACTTACATGGGCATCGTCAAGATCTCCGAGCAGATGCATGAGAACCTGCGCGTGGCCAGCGCCGCGCTCAGCCGCTCCATCAATTCCCAGGCCGAGCACTGGATGCGCATCGGCATGCTGTCCGAGCTGTATCCCCAGCTGCGCCACGCGGACATCTGCCAGCTGCTGATCCGCATCGAGCAGGCCGAGGGCTTCTCCATCGCCGCCCTGTCCCAGGGCCAGCCGCAAGACGCCCATCGGGAGGCCGCGTGATGGCCAGGAAGGTCTCGATCAAATCCGCCGCCGACATCGAAATGGCCCGCAAGGCCGGCGCGCTGGCGGCCGAGGTGCTGCAGGTGGTGGCCGAGCACGTGCGGCCCGGCGTCACCACCGACGAGCTGGACCGCATCTGCCACGACCACATCGTCAAGGTACAGCAGGCCATCCCCGCCAACATCGGCTACCACGGCTTTCCCAAGACCATCTGCGCCTCGCCCAACCACGTCATCTGCCACGGCATCCCGTCGTCCAAGGTGCTCAAGAACGGCGACATCCTGAACATCGACGTGGCCGTCATCAAGGACGGCTGGTACGGCGACACCAGCCGCATGTACTACGTCGGCGAGCCCAGCCCGCTGGCCCGCAGGCTGGTCCGCACCACCTACGAAGCCATGCGCGCCGGCATCATGGCCGTCAAGCCAGGCGCCACGCTGGGCGATATCGGTCACGCCATCCAGACGGTGGCGCACCGCGAGCACTTCAGCATCGTGCGCGAGTACTGCGGCCACGGCATCGGCCAGATCTATCACGACGAGCCGCAGGTGCTGCACTACGGCCGTCCCGGCGAGGGCCTGGTGCTGCAACCCGGCATGATGTTCACCATCGAGCCCATGATCAACGCCGGCAAGCCGGCCACGCGCCAGATGCCCGACGGCTGGACCGTAGTCACCAAGGACCGTTCGCTGTCCGCGCAGTGGGAGCACATGGTGGTGGTGACCGACACCAGCTATGAAGTGCTGACGCCCTGGCCCGACGGCTTCGGCGACTATCCGCCCATCCCCTGAGGCAGCTGCCGGGCAGCGCAAGTAGCGGAGTGCCGTGGCGGACGGCGGCGGCCATGATGGCGTCTCCGCCGTCCTGGCCGCACGCTGCCACGCCAGGACGGTTCCCGTCCAACGCACCGGCTGCCATCGCCTCCATGCCCTCCCTGTCTCCGGCGTTCCGCCGACTGGCCTCGTCCAACCTGGCCGCCCAATTCTCCGAACAGATCGCCCTGGCCGCCGCGCCGCTGGCCGCCGTGCTGGCGCTGGGCGCCGACGCCGCCCAGACCGGCTATCTGCAGACCGCCCAGACCCTGCCCTTCCTGCTGCTGTCGCTGCCCGCCGGCGTGCTGGCCGACCGCATGCAGCGCCGGCTGCTGATGAGCGCCGCCGAGTGCGCGCGCGCCGTGAGCCTGCTGTGCCTGCTGGCGCTGCTCTGGTCCGGCCAGTTGACCCTGCCGCTGCTGGCCGCGCTGGGTTTCCTGGGCGCCGTCGGCACCGTCGCCTACAACGTGGCCGCCCCCGCGCTGGTGCCCCGGCTGGTGGCGTCGGCCGAGCTGGCCGGCGCCAACCGCTGGCTGGAGCTGGCGCGCAGCGCCGCCTTCTCGGCCGGGCCGGCCGCCGGCGGCGCGCTGGTCAGCGCGCTGGGCGCGTCCGCCGCCTACGCGCTGGCGACCGCGCTGTCGCTGCTGGCCGCCCTGCTGCTGGCGGGACTGCCGGCCGACGCGCCCGCCGCGACGGCGACGCGCCGCCACATCGGACGCGAACTGTCCGACGGCGCCGCCTTCGTGCTGCGCCATCCGCTGCTGCGGCCCGTGCTGGTCACCGCCGTGTTCTTCAATGTGGCCTGGTTCGTGCTACAGGCCGTGTACGTGGTCTATGCCATCCGCGACCTGGGGCTGGACGCCGCCGGCGTGGGCCTGACGCTGGGCATCTATGGCCTGGGCATGCTGGCCGGCGCGCTGCTGGCGCCGCGCCTGGCGCGCCGGCTGAGCTTTGGCGCGCTGATCGCCGCCGGCCCGCTGTGCGCGCTGCTGGCCAGCGGCCTGATGCTGCTGACCCTAGCGCGCCCCTCGCCCGCGCTGGCGGCGCTCGCCTTCTTCCTGTTCGGCGCCGGCCCCATCCTCTGGACCATCGCCACCACCACGCTGCGCCAGGCGGTCACGCCCAACGCCATGCTGGGCCGCGTATCGGCCGTGATCCTGACCGCCACCTTCGGCGCCCGGCCCGTCGGTGCGCTGATCGGCGCGGCCCTGGCCGAGCAGGTCGACATCGCCGCCTGCCTGTGGGTCTCTGCGCTGGGCTTCGCGCTGCAATTCGCCGTGATCTGCGCCTCGCCGGTGCCCAGGCTGCGCAGCCAGCCCGAAGCCGTGGCCGGCTGATCCGGAGCGCGGGCGCGGGCTGGCCACGCCTAGCCCAGCGGGCCTCGCCGGCGGCGGTTGGCCGGCGGCGCCGGCACTGTTGCGGCCCGGGAAAACGCAAACTGTATCTGCCGCCTGGACGGGCCATGCCATAGACTGGCCCGGTCGCTCGTCCATCCCCCCGTCCGCCTCATGCTGAAGATCCTGGGAAAAGCCTCATCCATCAACGTGCGCAAGGTCCTGTGGACCTGCGTCGAACTCGACCTGCCCTTCGAGCGCGAAGACTGGGGCTCGGGCTTCCAGCCCACCGACGCGCCGGCCTTCCTGGCGCTCAACCCGAACGCCATGGTGCCCGTCATCCAGGACGGCGACTTCACGCTGTGGGAATCGAACAGCATCATCCGCTACCTGGCCAACCAGTACGGCGACGGCGCGCTCTACCCGACCGAGGCGCGCCTGCGCGCCCGGGTGGATCAATGGATGGACTGGCAGGCCACGGACCTGAACCGCTCATGGAGCTACGCCTTCATGGCCCTGGCGCGCCAGTCGCCCGCCCATCAGGATCCGGCCGCGATCCAGGCCTCGCAACAGGCGTGGACGCAGTTCATGGGCATCCTGGAACAGCGCCTGCAAGCCACCGGCGGCCATGTGGCGGGCGCCCGCTACTCGCTGGCGGACATTCCCGTCGGCCTGTCGGTCAACCGGTGGTTCGAGACGCCTTTCGCAAAGCCGGCGCTGCCGGCGGTGGCGGCCTACTACGACCGGCTGGCATTGCGCGAGGGCTACCGGCGGCATGGCCGCAATGGCTTGGCCTAGGACCGGCATGCCCGCCTGGCGGCAACGCGGCCAGCGCTCAGCCGCCCGCCAGCAGCACCAGCGCGTGCAGGCCCACCCCGATCAGCCCGCCCACCAGCGTGCCGTTGAAGCGGATGTACTGCAGGTCGCGGCCCACGCTCAGCTCCAGCTCGTCGACCAGATGGCGCTCGTCCCAGTTTTTGACGGTGCGCGCGATATGCCCGGTGACGCCGGCGCGCAGCCTGCCGGTGAGCCGGCGCGCCGCGCCCAGCACATGGCGATTCAGCGCCTCGCGCAGCGCCGCATCCTCCGCGAGCTTGCGGCCCATCGCCAGCAAGGCGCTTTCCAGATGCGCGGCCAGCGCCGAGTCCGGCGTGGACAGGTCGCGCCTCAGCGCCGCGTGGATGTCGTCCCATAGTCCGCGCACGTACTCCTGCACCTTCGGGTGATCGATGGCGCGCTGCTTGAGCGCCTCGGCCTGCGCCGCCAGCGCCGGATCGCTGCGCAGCCGTCCGATATAGTCCTGCAGCCAGCCCTCGTAGTCCTGGCGCACCGGATGATCCGGCTGCGACAGCACTTCGCGCAGCTCCTGCACCAGCGCGCGAGCCAGCCGGTCGGCCAGGTTGTCGGCGATGCCGTCCACCGAGGCGATCACGTCCACGGCCGCGATGATGCGCGGCCATTCCTTGCGCGCGAACTTCACCAGCAGATTCGAGGCGCGCTCGCGCACCTCTTCCGTGCCCAGGTAGCCGCCCAGCCGCTCCAGCGCGGCGTCCAGCAGCTCCTGATGGCGTCCGTCGCGGGTCAGCAGGCCCAACACCTCGCCGGCCGTGGCGGACGCGTCCCAGCGCCGCAGGTTGGACACCACGAACTCCTGGATCACGCCGCGCACCGCGCGGTCGTCCAGCAGATCCAGCGTCTGCAGGGCCACGCGGCGCGCGCCCTCGCTCAGGACGCGCGCCTGCCGTGGCCGCTCCAGCCAGCGGGCCAAACGCGCGGCCGGATCAAACACGCGCAGTTTTTCCAGCAGCGTGTCCGGGTCCAGGAAATGGTCGCGCACGAACACGGCCAGGTTGTCGCCGATGCGGTCCTTGTTGCTGGGGATGATGGCCGTGTGCGGAATCGGCAGCCCCAGCGGCCGGCGGAACAGCGCCACCACCGCGAACCAGTCCGCCAGCGCGCCCACCGTGGCCGCCTCGCAGAACGCGCGCACCCAGGCCCAGACGCCCTGCCCGCCCATCGCATGGCTGGCCACGAAACCGCCCAACATGGCGGCCAGCAGGAGCAGCGCGGCGATCTTCATGCGCCGCAGCTGCGCGCGCCGCGCGTCCGAGGCCAGGGAGGAATGAGGAACGGCGGGCGTGTCGTGGCGAGGCGTGTCGGTCATGCGGTCGTGGCGCTCGAGGGACGAATCAGCTTTGCAGCATACCAAGCGCGCGCCGACCGCCGACCGCCTGTCGTTCCCGCCTCGCAAACCTGCCTTGCGCGCTGGCGCCAGGCCGTGGAAACCCTTGATTGACAAGGCATGACCCGTGACGCCTAATCAATCAATCCAATAAAAAAGACATATGTCCAATATATCGGACATAACAATCGCCAACAACGCTTCCATCTGAAGGGGAATGCCATGACCACTTCCGTACGCGCAGGCCTGCTGTCGCTGGCCGCCGCCGCCCTCCTGTCCGCCGCGCCCGCCCAGGCCGGCAAGCTCGAAGACGTGCTGGCCCGCGGCCATCTCGTCCTGGGCACCGGCAGCACCAACGCGCCCTGGCATTTCAAGAGCGCCGACGACAAGCTGCAGGGCTTCGACGTGGACATGGGCCGCATCATCGCCAAGGCGCTGTTCGGCAATCCCGACAAGATCACCTACGTCAACCAATCATCCGACGCCCGCATTCCCAACATCACCACCAACAAGGTCGACATCACCTGCCAGTTCATGACCGTGACGGGCGAACGCGCCCAGCAGGTCGCCTTCACCATCCCCTACTACCGCGAAGGCGTGGGCCTGATGCTCAAGGCCGACGGCAAGTACGCCGACTACGCCGCGCTGAAGGAAGCCGGCTCGTCCGTGACGGTCTCGGTGCTGCAGAACGTCTACGCCGAACCGATGGTGCGCGCCGCGCTGCCCAAGGCCAATGTCGACCAGTACGAGTCCGTGGACCTGATCTATCAGGCGCTGGCCTCGGGCCGCGCCGACGCGGTGGCCACCGACCAGTCCTCGCTGGCCTGGTACATGACGCAGAATCCCGGCCGCTTCAAGGACGCCGGCTACGGCTGGAACCCGCAGACCTACGCCTGCGCCGTCAAGCGCGGCGATCAGGACTGGCTCAACTTCGTCAACACGGCCCTGCACGAAGCCATGACCGGCGTCGAATTCGACGCCTACGCCAAGTCGTTCAAGACCTGGTTCGGCAAGGACCTGCCGCCGCCGCAGATCGGCTTCCCGGTCGAATACCGCTGATCCTCGCCCGCGGCGGGGCCGTCCCCGCCGCCACCCAGCTTGCGGGAACGACGCATGGACTACACGCTGAATTTCGGCGCCGTCTGGCGCAACTTCGAGTACCTGATGAGCGGCCTGGCGCTGAGCCTGGGCCTGGCCGCGGTTTCCATCCTGATCGGCGCGGCGATCGGCCTGGCCCTGGCCTTCGCGCTGACGTCCAGGCGCCTGGCGCTGTCCGCGCCGGCGCGGCTGTACGTCACGCTGCTGCGCAACCTGCCCATCCTGGTGCTGGTGCTGTTCGCCTATTTCGCGCTGCCCCAGCTGGGGGTCCGGATCGACAAGATCAAGAGCTTCATGCTGGTGCTGTCGCTCTATTCCGGCGCCTACCTGGCCGAGGTGTTCCGCGCCGGGCTGCTGTCGATCCCGCGCGGCCTGACCGAGGCAGGACTGGCGATCGGCCTGACGCCCACGCAGATCCGCGCGACCATCATCACGCCACTGATGCTGCGCAACGTGCTGCCCTCGCTGTCGTCCACGATCATCTCGCTGTTCAAGGACACCTCGCTGGCGGCCGTCATCGCCGTGCCCGAACTGACCTTCGCCGCGCGCAAGATCAACGTCGAGAGCTTCCGCGTCATCGAGACCTGGATCGTCACGTCCGCGCTCTATGTCGCCTGCTGCTTCCTCATCGCCGCCGCGCTGCGCCTGATCGAGCGCCGCCTGGCGCTGCCCAGGTGAATCCCATGTCGCAGACCTTTCTTGAACAACTGTGGGCCGCCCGCCAGGTCATCCTGAACGGCCTGGCGGTCTCGGTGTCGATCTCGCTGCTGGCCATCGCCGCGGGCTCCGTCCTGGGCGTGCTGGCCGGCCTGGCGCTGACCTATGGCGGCCGGGCCGCGCGCCTGGCGCTGCGGACCTATATCGACATCGTGCGCGGCACGCCGGTGCTGGTCCTGGTGCTGGCCAGCTACTACGTGTCGGCGGCCATCGGCCTGGACCTGGGGCCCTTCGCGGCCGGCGTGCTGGCGCTGGCGGTGTTCTGCTCGTCGCACGTCGGCGAGATCGTGCGCGGCGCGCTGCAGGCCATTCCCCGGGGTCAGACCGAAGCCGCCAAGGCCATCGGCCTGAGCTTCGCCCAGACCTTCTCGTCGGTGCTGTGGCCGCAGGCGCTGCGCCAATGCCTGCCGGCCTGGGTCAACACGGCGGCCGAGATGGTCAAGGCGTCCACCTTGCTGTCCGTCATCGGCGTGGCCGAGCTGCTGCTGCGCACGCAGGAAATCATCTCGCGCAACTTCATGAGCCTCCAGTTCTATTTCCTGGCCGGAGGCCTGTACTTCATCGTGAACTTCGGCATCGAGCGCCTGGGCAAATACGTCGAGCGCAAGACCGCGCTGCCGTCCTGAGGAGATCACCACCATGGCCAACACCATCCTGGACATCGCGGGCCTGCGCAAGGCCTACGGCCAGAACGAAGTGCTCAAGGGCGTGGACTGCGCCGTGCGCGAAGGCGAAGTCATCTCCATCATCGGCTCGTCCGGCTCGGGCAAGACGACCCTGCTCCGCTGCATCAACATGCTGGAGGAATTCGAGGGCGGCACCATCCGGCTGGACGGCGAGGAAATCGGCTACCACGTCGAAGGCGGCCAGCGCCGGCGCAAGAGCGAGAAGGACATCGCCCGCCAGCGCGCGCTGACCGGCATGGCCTTCCAGCAGTTCAATCTGTTCCCCCACATGAGCGCGGCCGAGAACGTCATGCTGGGCCTCATCAAGGTCAAGAAGCTGGACAAGGCCCAGGCCCGCGCCATCGCCGAACAATGGCTGGAACGCGTGGGCCTGGCGGCGCGCGCCAACCACTACCCCGGCCAGCTATCAGGCGGCCAGCAGCAGCGCGTGGCCATCGCCCGCGCCATCGCCATGGCGCCCAGGCTGATGCTGTTCGACGAAGTGACCTCGGCGCTGGACCCCGAACTGGTGGGCGAGGTGCTGCAGGTCATCAAGGCGCTGGCGGCCGACGGCATGACCATGCTGCTGGTCACGCACGAAATGCGCTTCGCCTACGAAGTATCGTCCCGCGTCATCTTCATGAACCAGGGCGTCATCTGCGAAGAAGGCGACCCCAGGGAGATGTTCGCGCGCCCCCGGACCGAGCGGCTGGCGGAGTTCCTCAAGTCGTCGAGCTTCAGCTAGGGCCCGATCGCCTATGATGGCCGTCCGCGACTTGCGGACGGATCCGCCACCGGCGGATCCCACCGGAACGAGGTACTGGAGATGAACATGGCCGACGCCCCCGGCGACACCGTGGCGAAACGCACCCGGGGGCTGGACCGCGCGTTCGAGATCCTGGAATTCCTGCGCGTGCGGCGCCAGCCCCTGCGCCCCAACGAGATCGCCGCGGCCATTGGCGCGCCGCGTTCGTCCGTCTATGAGCTGGTCAACCTGCTGCTCGAGCACGGCATGCTCGAATACCAGGGCGGCGACGGGCGCGTCTTCCTGGGCCGCCGCCTGTATTTCCTGGGCACGGCCTACGCCGAACAGTTCGACCTCATGCGCGAATGCGACCGCATGCTGGTCCGGCTGGCCGAGGAAACCCGCGAAACCGCGCAAATGTGCCTGCTCGAAGGCAACAAGTACACGGTCGCCATGATGCGCGAGGGCCTGCGGCCGTTCCGCATCTCGTCCAGCGTGGGCGAGCTGGTTCCCATCCCCTGGACCGCGTCGGGCCGGCTGCTGCTGGGGCACCTGTCGGACCCGCAGATCAGCGCGCTGATCCCGCCTGAGGACTTCGTCATGCCCGATGGCGGCCGGCTCGCGGCCGCCGATTTCATCGCCGAGGTCCGGCGCGCCGCCAGCGACGGCTACTTCGCCTTCAACAGCGTGGTCGAAAACTTCACCCACTGCTTCGCCGCGCCCGTCCGCCAGGCCGACGGCGCCTGCATCGCCACGCTCTGCCTGGTGACGCCGCGCGAGGACGGCCTGAACAACCGCGACGCCTATCTCGACAGCCTGCTGCGGGCCGCCCGCGAGATCTCCGAGAAACTGGGCTTCAATCCCTCGCCGGCGCGCGGCTCGCGCGCCTGAACCTCGGCGGCCACTGGCCGCCGCAATCGCTTCCGCGCCCGCATCGCTCGCCACTCGCCACTCGCCACTCGTCGCGCATGGCGCATTGCTGGCGCGGTGCGGCAGCGCTCGCGGCTGGCACTTTGAAACGATGCAATGCATCGATTGCTCGCGACCCGGGTTTCCCCTTGTAAATGCGGGGCAGTCGCCGGGTACCAGTTTCAAATTCAGATTTGTCTTATGCCGCCATTCCGATGGCCATAGTCTAATTCCGTGGCAGAAAAAGCAATGCGCGCACGCCTCCCTCCGGGAGGTCGTTTATTTTCACGCGCCTGTTTTTCGACCCCATGCATCAACCCTGCTCGTGGCCAGACCCAAGACCAAGATCCGCTGCTCGCCTCCCCGCAGAAACTCAGCAAAGCAATCAGAAATTCCCGAGGACGTTTAATGAGATTCCACCTATCCGGCGCAGCCGCCCTGCTCGCGGCGTTCATCCTGACGGGCTGCAACACCATCAGCCCCGCGCGCGTCTCAGAGGAACCCGAGGCACGCAACCAGGAAGAAAAATGCTATCAAGAGTTTTCCGCGCTGAAGAACCTGGATCCGGCGACCTACGAAAAATACCGTGAGCAGATGAATGCCATCGACGAGAACTTCCGGATCTACAAATCCAACGAAACGCTCATCGACGAAAACGCCTCCGAAATCATGCTGACGGAAGTGAAGAAAATGCTCTCCCTGGTTTGCGTTCGAATCAACAGCGCGGTCTATTCCAATATGAGGACCCGCGCCCAAAGCCTGAACAAGCTATGAGAAAGTACGCCTACGCGACGCTTTGCGGCACGCTGCTGTTCTCCGGCAAGGCGGCGTTTGCCATCGAAACCAGCCTGCTGGACCGGCTGGCCCAGGAGCGCATCATCGGCGACGGACAGGCCCGCCCCCAGGCCTATCCCGTTCCCTCACAGCCCGGCGCGCCGCGCGCAGCCAGCCCGGCCCAGGCGCCCAGCGCCAACGCGGAACTCGTCGGCCAATTGCGACAGGCGAACGAACAGCTCCAGGAACTGGAACAGAAGCTGGCCGCGACGGAACAGGGCAACGCGCTGCTCACCGAGCAACTGGCGCAGCGGCAGGCCCAAGGGAGCCGCTCGCCGGAATCCAGCGCCCTGGCCGCCGAGCAGGAACAGAATCAGGCCCGCATCCGCGAACTGGGCCAGCGGCTTGAAGACGCGCAAGCGCAAAGAGACGCCCTCGCGGCCGAACTCGCCAGCGCCAGGACGGCAACGGCAGGCAACGCCTCCCAAGACAGCGCGCTCAGCGCCGCCCTGGGCACGGCGCGAACCGAGATCGCCAGCCTGAAACAACAGACGGCGGACCTGCAGGCCGCCAACCAGCAGCTCAGGGATCAGCAACTGAGGGACCAGCAGGCCGCGCAATCCGCGCAACAGGCCAAGGCGGACAAGACAGGCGGCGCCGGGCGCGTCGTCATCAACGACGCGGCGCCCAAGGACGTGCGCGTCAGCTATGCCGTCGGCGCCTGGTACGCGGAAAGCGCGCCGCAGGAAACCCAGAAGTTCGCGTCCATCGGCAAGAAGCTGGACCTGCAGGCGTTCTCGCAGGGCTTCACCGACAAGATCAACAATCGCCTGCAGCTGCCCCAGGCCAAACTCTCGGCCGAACTCGACGGCGCGCAACAGCAGCTGGAAACCGCCATGCTGTCCAAGAATGAAAAAGAGAGCAAGGTCCTGCTGGCGGCGGCCGCGAAGGAAAAAGGCGCGGTCAAGATGCCGGACGGCGTGATCTACAGGATTCTCGACAAAGGCAAGTCGCCGAGCGTGTCGGACAAGAACGAAATCCTGTTCGACATCGAAGAACAGCTCTCCACGGGCGAAGAACTGGTCCGGGAAACTCGCAGCAGCCACGTCAAGGACCTGCCGCCGCTGTTCCAGAGCATCGTCAAGCAGCTGGGGCTTGGCGGCTCGGCAAAGATCCTCACCCCCGTGACCCAGGCCCATGCCGCATCGGGCATCCCGCCGGGCACCGTTTCGATCATCACGATCAAGCTGGCTGGCATCAAGTAAGGCCCGTAACCATCCCGCCCGGCGGCGCGTCACGCGCCTTCTGCGTGATGCCGCCCACATGCGGAAGGCCATTCCTGGGCGGTCCGCTCTCCCGGGCCGGGGCGCCTCCAAGGCGCCGAGGGCAAGATCGACTACTGCCATAATTTGGCAGTTGCACCGCCTAGCATGAGGGCTCATTCACACAATACGGAGCCCATCTTGCCCTCTCCCATCCCCGCCCGCCTCAACCTGTTCCTGCTGTACGTCGCCGACCCGCTGGCCAGCGTGGCCTTCTACCAGCGCCTGCTCGACCGCGACCCGCTGGATGCCTTTCCAAGCTATGCCGCCTTTGCCCTGGACGGCGGCTACGTGCTGGGCCTGTGGGCCTCGCACCGGGTCAGCCCGTCGCCGCCCGTTTCGGGCCACCGCAGCGAAATCGCGTTCACGGTCGACGACGACGAAGCCGTGCGCAGCCTCCACGCGCACTGGCTGACGCTGGGCGTGCCCATCGAGCAGTCGCCCGTCGCCGAAGTCTTCGGGCTGACCTTCGTCGCCCTGGATCCCGACGGCCACCGCATCCGCGTCTGCCCGCGCTGACCGCCAGGGCAGTCACGCCCGTTCAAGACCCGGCGCGACGCCCGCGCGAGCATGGCGGCTTTGCCAGGAACCGCGCCATGCACGACCCGACCGCCGCCGGCGGCCCCATCGAATCGCCCGCCACGTCCGCGCCCGTCCCGCCGGAAAAAGTCGTCATCGTGGTGTCGGCCGGCCTGGCCCTGGGCCAGGCGGCCAACGCCGCCGCCTGCATCGCCGCCGGCCTGGGCGCGGGCCTGCCCGGCTGGGCCGCTCGGCCGCTGCGGGATGTGGACGGACTGCAATCATTCGCTATCTCGCACCTGCCCATCATCATCCTCAGCGCCAATGACGCGCAGATGGCCGCGCTGTGCGACCGCCTGCCCATGGAGCCGCCCGTCGGCGGCGGGCTAGCGCTGTTTCCCGCCTATGCGCAAGGCATCCACGACTGCCACGCCTATTGGGAGCGCCACCGGGAATCCGCGCATCGCCGCCTGCCCATGCTGGGCATCGGACTGGCCGGCGCGCGGCGCTGGATCAATGGACTGACGGGCAGCCTGCCGATGCTGCGGTAGTGTGCTGTCCCGTAGGTACGTCCGCATGACGAAATTCATCCATAGACGTCAGGGCCAGGCGCAAACCGCAGTGATACCCGTAGGTATCACGAGGATTTGCAACGACGCCATGGCGGCTAGGGGTGGATTTCGTGCGGGCGTATCTGCGGGACAGCACACTGGGCCGGCACGATGCCACGCGCCCGCGCCGGGCCGTCAAGAACGTCGGAACGTCCTAGCCCTTCTTCGGCGGCTGGGCTTCCAGGAATTCGGCGCAATCCGGCACGGGCGTGGCGGGCCGATACACCGAACCGTCCTCTTTCCATTTGTAGGTGACGGTGTAGCTGCACTGATTGTCGGCCTGCGGCCGCGACTGCGCCGCCGTCGGCGCCGGCAGCTTGCTCGAATCCGCATAGCGGCTGGCCCCCGCCGGTGCACGCGTGGCCTGAGTGGTGACCTGCAGGTCCGGATACGACTGCCCGCCCGCCACCGCCTTGAGCACGGCGTCGTAGCGATACTGATCCATGCAATTAGCCTCGCGTCGCTGCTGATCCGATTCGTTGAAGCAGGATCGTATCGACGCCTTGGCGCTAAGGGGCATCACGTGCACCAGGCCCGAGACCTTCTGGTCCAGATCGACCATGAACAGGTACAGGTCCTTGCGCGAGAAACTGCCGCCCGAAAACTGGATTTCCTGCTTGTAGTCCGGCGCGGCGGGGCCGATCACGCCAACCAGGGCGCGCTCCTCGCTCAGGCGTATCAGGTGCGGCCAGACGGTGAAGTTGGAAAAGTTCGGAATATCCGGCAAGTCCCAGATGCGGTAATCGGCGCGCAGGCTACGGCTGGACGCAAAGGGACCGTTGTCCTCGAATCCGCCGTCCAGCTTGATCCCGACGCACCAATCGGCCTGATCATTGCAGTACAGCTTGTTCTGCGGGTTCAGCTTCAACGCTTCGACATCGGGCTGGGCCGCGGCGGCAAGGGCGGGCAAGGCGGCGCACATCAGCAGCGCAAGGGTCTTCTTCATCGTGGTACCTGGCGGGCGGGAATACGGTGGCGCATTGTGGCGCAGTTTTTCCAGTGGGGCGTCACCAATTGTTTAAATGGCAACGAATTCTCGGTTCAGCCCGCAACGCCCAGCAGGCCGGGTTGCCCCTCATGCGCGGCCTGGGCGCGCCGCAGGATGTACTCGATCATCATCGCGATGGCGCGCGGATGGTGGCGGTTAGGCATGTACAGCATATACATGGCGCGACCGAAGATGCTCAGCCGCCAGTCCGGCAGCGCCTGCAGCAGCTCGCCACGCGCCACGTCCTCGTGCACCACGTAGTCGGGCACGATGCCCACGCCCAGACCGGCGCGCATGGCGTCGCGCAGGAAGGCGTAATTGCGCGAGAGCACGGTGGGCTCCAGCACCACATGCTGCCGTGGCTGGCCGCCGTAATAGGCCGACAGCCGCAGCGGCCGGCCGATGACGGCGGCGCTGATGACGGGGCGGCGCGCCAGGTCCTCGGGCATCGCGGGCAGCCCCTTGGCCTCCGCATAGGCGCGCGAGGCGCAGGCCACGTAGCGGACCTGTCCCAGTTCACGCGCCACCAGGTTCTGCGGCGGTTCCGACATGATGCGCACCGCGATGTCGACCTCGTCGCGCAGCAGATCGTCCACGCTGTTCTCGAACAGCACGTCCAGCACGATGTCGGGATAGTCGCGCTTGAACTCCAGCAGCCAGGGCGTCATGACGAACTGGCCGTAGCCGCTGGGCACGCTGAGCCGGACCTTGCCCTGCGGCGTCTTGCCCAGGCTCTGCACCGACTCGCGCGCGGCGACCAGCTCGTCCTGGATGCTGCGGCCGTGCTGGTAGAGCTTCAGCCCGATCTCGGTGGCTTCCACGCGGCGCGTGCTGCGCCGCACCAGCTGCATGCCGACCGACCGCTCCAGCTGGCTCAGGTGGTAGCTGACATTGGCGCGGGTCATCTTGAGCCGGCGCGCGGCCTCGCTCAGATTGCCCGCGTCCAGGATCTCCACCAGCAGGGTCAGGGATTTGGTGTCCATGTCGGCCTATCGTCGTTCGATTGCGTTCCGCTGCATTGTCAAATTTTATTGATCGCGGTGTCAATTATTGATGGCATTGTCAAGACTTCTTTGCTGATCAAGAATTAGGCGCAGGGCGTGGACCGTTTCAAACGGTCCATGAACCCAGCCCTTACGCCGCGCCCCCAGGGGTCTGTCGCCTGCGATGGCGGCCCGGCGATGAAGAAACCGGCCACGGAGATGGCCAAGGAGACGCAAGCCATGACAGCCCAAGCCAGCGCCGGCACGCGCCACGCGGACGGCCCCGCCGCCGGGGATCCCCAATCAACATCCCTGGACGCCCAGGCCAACGCCGCGCTGGACGCGGCGCTGCGCGAGGCCGGCCCGGATCCGGTGACGCGCGCCGCCATCGAGCACGCCTTCCACGCCGAACGGCGGACCTGGCGCATTCCCGAGCTGGAGCAGGCCAGGCCGCGCCGGCTGGAGCGCGTCGGCGTGGTGGGCGGCGGCACCATGGGCGCGGGCATCGCCGTGGCGCTGCTCGACGCGGGGCTGCCGGTGGTGATGGTGGAACAGGACGAGGCGGCGCTGGCGCGCGGCCGCGCGCGGGTCGATCAGGTCTACGCGCGACTCGTGGGCAAGGGCCGCATGAGCGAGGACGAACGCGCGGCCCGCATGAACCGCTGGCAAGGCGCCACCACGTATGACGCGCTGGGCGAGGCGGACCTGATCATCGAGGCCGTGTTCGAGGACATGGACGTCAAGCTGGCGGTGTTCGCCGAGCTGGACCGCGTGGCGCGGCCGGGCGCGGTGCTGGCGACCAATACGTCCTATCTGGACATCAACCGCATCGCGCGCGCCACGCGCGGGCCGGCCGACGTGCTGGGCCTGCATTTCTTCTCGCCGGCCAACATCATGAAGCTGCTGGAGGTGGTGGCGGGCCAGTCGACCGCGCCCGACACCGTGGCGACCGGATTCGAACTGGCGCGGCGGCTGGGCAAGACGCCCGTGCGGGCCGGCGTCTGCGACGGTTTCATCGGCAACCGCATCCTGGCCGTGCACCGGCAGGCGGCCGACCTGATGATGCAGGACGGCGCCTCGCCCTACGAGATCGACGCGGCCGTGCGCGCCTTCGGCTATCCCATGGGTCCGTACCAGATGGCCGACCTGGCCGGCGGCGACATCGGTTGGGCCACCCGCAAGCGCCGCGCCGCCACGCGCGACCCGGCGCTGCGCTACGTGCGCATTCCCGACCTGCTGTGCGAGCGCGACTGGTTCGGCCAGAAGACCGGGCGCGGCTTCTACCTGTATCCGGACGGCGCGCGCCAGGGCGAGCCCGATCCCGAAGTGCTGGCCCTGATCGACGAGGAACGCCGCCGCGCCGGCGGCTCGCCCCGTGCATTCAGCCAGGACGAGATTCAGCGTCGCTACCTGGCCGCCATGATCAACGAGGCCGCCAACGTGCTGCGCGAGGGCATCGCGCTGCGCCCCTCGGATATCGACGTGGTGTTCCTGTACGGCTACGGCTTTCCCCGGCTGCGCGGCGGCCCCATGCACTACGCCGACAGCGTGGGCCTGGAGCGCGTGCTGGCCGATGTGCGCGCCTATGCGGCAGAGGATCCGGCGTTCTGGAAGCCCTCGCCGCTGCTGGCCGAGCTGGCGGCATCCGGGCGCGGTTTCGCCAGCCTGAACCGTTGAACGCGGCGCCGCCCGCCCCTTCCCCTTCCTGCGAGTACGCGACATGAGAGAAGCCGTCATCGTCTCCACCGCACGCACGCCCATCACCAAGGCGCAGCGCGGCGAATTCAACCTGATCGCCGGTCCCACCCTGGCGGCGCACGCCGTGCGCGCCGCGGTGGAACGCGCCGGCCTGGACCCGGCCCTGATCGAGGACGCGCTGATCGGCTGCGGCTATCCCGAGGGCGCCACCGGCCGCAACATCGGCCGCCAGGCCGTGATCCGCGCCGGGCTGCCCGTGTCCGTGGGCGGCGCCACCATCAACCGCTACTGCGCCTCGGGCCTGCAGGCCATCGCTTCGGCGGCCGCGCGCATCGTGATGGACGGCGCGCCGGCCATGATCGCCGGCGGCGTCGAATGCGTTTCGCAGATCCGCACCCGCGACGACGGCGTCAGCGGTCTGGATCCGTGGCTGCTGGCGCACAAGCCCGAGCTGTACCTGCCCATGATCGAGACCGCCGACATCGTCGCCGCCCGCTACGGCATCAGCCGCGAGGCGCAGGACCGCTACGCGGCGCAAAGCCAGCAGCGCACCGAGGCGGCCCAGGCCGCCGGCCGCTATCGGGAAGAGATCATTCCGGTCACCACGGTCATGGCCGTGACCGACCGCGCCACCGGCGCCGTCAGCGAGCGCGAAGTCACCGTGGACCGCGACACCTGCAACCGCCCCGGCACGACCTACGAGGCGCTAGCCGCGCTCAAGCCGGTTCGCGGGGACGGCCAGTTCGTCACCGCCGGCAATGCCTCGCAGCTGTCCGACGGCGCGGCCGCCTGCGTGCTGATGGAAGCGGCCGAGGCCCGCCGCTCCGGCATCGCGCCGCTGGGCGTCTTCCGGGGCCTGGCCATCGCCGGCTGCGAGCCCGACGAGATGGGCATCGGCCCCGTCCATGCCGTGCCAAAACTGCTGGCGCGGCATGGCTTGAAGGTGGACGACATCGACCTGTGGGAGCTGAACGAAGCCTTCGCCTCGCAAGTGCTGTACTGCCAGCAGCGCCTGGGCATTCCAATGGAACGACTGAACGTGAACGGCGGCGCCATCGCGCTGGGACATCCCTTCGGCGTCACCGGCGCGCGGCTGGCCGGCCATGTGCTGCTGGAAGGTCGCCGCCGGGGCGCGCGGTACGCGGTGGTCACGATGTGCGTGGGCGGCGGCATGGGCGCCGCCGGATTGTTCGAAATGTAGAGCCCACCCCGAGCGCTACGCGCTCCCCTCAAGGGGCGCCGCTACGGACCGGAAGGAGAGACCCACCCCGAGCGCTTCGCGCTCCCCCTCAAGGGGCGCCGCTACGGACCGGCAAAGCCGGCTCCGTGCGGCCCCGGTCGAGGGCACCGATTTTCTTGCGACGATATTGGCGCACAGCGCCACGGATGACTGATATGGATCTGGAATTCACTGCCGAAGAAACCGCGTTCCGCGACGAGGTGCGGGCCTTCCTGGCCGCGCAACTGCCGGCCGCGCTGTCCGACAAGGTGTTGCGCGGCAGGCCGCTGACGCGCGAGGACATGGCTGGCTGGCACGCCGTGCTGAACCGGCGCGGCTGGCTGGCCAGCCATTGGCCGGCGGAGTACGGCGGCACGGGCTGGAGCAGCACGCAGAAGTTCATCTTCGATAACGAGTGCGCGCTGGCCGGCGCGCCGCGCATCGTGCCCTTTGGCCTGAGCATGCTGGGGCCGGTGCTGATCAAGTACGGCAGCGAGGCGCAGAAGCGCCATTGGCTGCCGCGCATCCTGGACGGCACGGACTGGTGGTGCCAGGGCTATTCCGAGCCGGGCGCGGGGTCCGACCTGGCCGCCGTCCAGACCACCGCCGTGCGCGACGGCGACGATTACATCGTCAACGGCCAGAAGACCTGGACCACGCTGGGCCACTACGCCAACATGATCTTCTGCCTGGTGCGCACCTCGCACGAGGGCCGGCGCCAGGAAGGCATCAGCTTCCTGCTGATCGACATGCGCAGCCCGGGCGTGGAAGTACGCCCCATCATCACGCTGGACAGCGAGCACGAGGTCAACGAGGTGTTCTTCTCGGACGTGCGGGTGCCGGCCGCGAACCTGGTGGGCGAGGAAAACCGGGGCTGGACCTGCGCCAAGTACCTGCTGACCTATGAACGCACCAACATCGCCGGCGTCGGGCAGTCGACCGCGGCGCTGGCCCGCTTGAAGGCCGTGGCCGCGCGCCAGCGCCGCAACGGCCGCCCGCTGGCCGATGACCCCGACTTCGCCGCGCGCCTGGCGCGGGTGGAGATCGAACTGGCCAACATGCGCACCACCAACCTGCGCGTGGTGGCCGCCGTCGCAGGCGGCGGCGCGCCGGGCGCGGAAAGCTCGATGCTGAAGATACGCGGCACCCAGATCCGCCAGGAAATCACCGCGCTGAACCGCCGCGCCATGGGTCCTTATGCCCGGGTCGGCGACGGCGGGACGCTGCATGGCGCCGACACGCCCATCGGGCCGGACGGCGCCGACACCTCCTCGGCGCAATACTTCAACAACCGCAAGCTGTCGATCTTCGGCGGCTCCAATGAAATCCAGAAAAACATCATCGCCAAGATGATCCTGGGACTGTGAGGGCCGGCCATGAATTTTGAGCACACCGAAGACCGCCGCATGCTGTCCGACATGCTGCGGCGCTTTGTCGCCGAGCAGTACGACATCGCCACGCGCCACCGCAACGCCGGCGCCGAGCGCGGCCATAGCCCGGAATTCTGGCGCCGCTATGCCGAGCTGGGCGCCATCGGCGCGCTGTTCGCCGAGCGCGACGGCGGCTTGGGCGGCGCCGGTTTCGACATCGCCGTGGTGTTCGAGGCGCTGGGGCGCGGCCTGGTGGTCGAGCCCTTCCTGGACGCGCTCATGGTGGGCAGCGCCATCGCCCAGGCCGGCACGCCGGCGCAGCGCGAATCGCTGGACGGCCTGATCGCCGGCGAGCAGGTCGCGGCGCTGGCCTGCGCCGAGCCGGATGCCGGCTACGAACTGTCGCGCGTCTCGACCCACGCCGAGCGCGACGGCGCGGGCTGGCGGCTGCGCGGGACCAAGGCCGTGGTCAACGCCGGCGGGCACGCCGACCTGTACCTGGTGTCGGCGCGCACGTCCGGCGCCGGAGACGAGGAAGACGGCATCAGCCTGTTCCTGGTCGAGGCCAGCGCGCCGGGCCTGAGCGCCCGTGGCTACGCGCTGGTCGACGGCGGCCGCGCGGCCGAGCTGACGCTGGACCAGGTGCGCGTGCCGCAAGCGGCGCTGCTGGGCCAGGCCGGCGCCGGCCACGCGCTGCTGGAACACGCCACCGGACGCGGCCTGCTGGCGCTGTGCGCCGAGGCCCTGGGCGCGATGGACTGCGCCCGCGACGCCACGCTGGAATATCTGCGCACGCGCCGCCAGTTCGGCGCGCCCATCGGCAGCTTCCAGGCGCTGCAGCACCGCATGGCCGATCTGTTGCTGGAGATCGAGCAGGCGCGTTCGGCGGTGATCAACGCCGCCGCCGCGCTCGACCTGCCCGACCGGCTGGCGCGCGAACAGGCGCTGTCGGCGGCCAAGTACACCATCGGCCGGATCGGCACGCTGGTGGCCGAGGAAAGCATCCAGCTGCACGGCGGCATCGGCATGACCTGGGAACTGCCGCTGGCCCACTACGCCAAGCGGCTGGTCATGATCGACCACCAGCTGGGCGACGAGGACCACCATCTGCGGCGCTACATCGCGCTGGGCCGCCAACGCGACCGGAGCGCATCATGACCGCCGGCACCGCCCCGCCCGTCACGCAAACGCAGGAGCCGCCGCTGGCGCCGCCCTTCGCCGCGCCCTTCCCGGTGCGCGGCATCGACGACGTGCGACGGCTGGCGGCCCGGCCCCTGGCCGAGACGCTGACGGTGCAAAGCACCTACGAGATCTTCCGCAACTCGGCCTCCGCCTTTGGCGACCGGACGGCCCTGACCTTCCTGAAGACCGCCGACCCGGACGGCGATACGGTGAGCTGGAGCTATCGCGAACTGCTGGCCGGCATCCACCAGACGGCCAACCTGCTGCACAGCCTGGGGCTGGGCCCGCGCGACGCCGTCGGCATCCTGCTGCCCGGCTGCCTGGAATACCACCTGGCGCTATGGGGCGGCGAGGCGGCCTGCGCGGTGCAGCCGCTGAATCCGCTGCTATCCGAGGACAAGCTGGCGGCGCTGCTGAACGCCACCGGCGCGCGCGCGCTGATCGCCTACGGCGCCGAGGCCGACTGCGAATCCTGGACCAAGGCGCTGCGCCTGCGCGAGCGCGTGCCCAGCCTGCGCAGCCTGCTGCGCGTCGCGCCTATGGACGAGCCCGCGTCGGCGCGGCCGGCGCTGCCGGAAGGCGCGCTGGACTTCAACGCCGCGCGCGCCGCCCTGTCCGCCGATCGTCTGGCGAGTGGCCGCCGTATCCAGGGCAGCGACGTGGCCGCCTATTTCCATACGGGCGGCACCACCGGCGCGCCCAAGCTGGCCATCCACACGCACGCCAACCAGGTCTTCACCGCCTGGGCCGCGGTGCAGCTGCAGAACGCCGGCCCCGGCGATGTGGTCATCAACGGCTATCCGCTGTTCCACGTGGCCGGCGCCCTGCCCGCCTCGCTGGCCGCGCTGTCGGCCGGCGTCGCCACCATCATCCCCACGACGCAGCTGCTGCGCAACCGCGAGGTGCTGCGCAATTACTGGTGCCTGGTCGAGCGCCATCGCGCCACCTCGCTGCAGGGCGTGCCGACCATCCTGGCGGCGCTGGCCGAGGTGCCGCTGGACGGCGCGGACATTTCCTCGCTGCGCTACTGCCGCACCGGCGCCGCGCCGCTGCCGGCCGAACTGGCCGCGCGCTTCGAGCGGCAATTCGGCCTGCACGTCAACGAAAGCCTGGGCATGACCGAAATGGCCGGCATCTCGTCCATCAGCCCGCCTGGCTCGGCTTTTCCGGTCAACTGCGTGGGCTTTCCGCTGCCCTATGTACAGGTGCGCATCGCCACGCTGGACGCCGCCCCCGGCAGGCCGGCGCGCGACCTGCCGCCCGGCGAGGCCGGCATGGTGCTGTTCAAGGCGCCCAACGTGATCCCCGGCTTCGTCGATCCGGCGGACACCGCACAAGCCTTCACCGAGGATGGCTGGCTCATCAGCGGCGACATCGGCCGGCTGGACGAACAAGGCCGGTTGCATCTGCAAGGCCGGGCCAAGGACCTGATCATCCGGGGTGGCCACAACATCGATCCCAAGACCATCGAGGACGCGCTGGCCTCGCATCCGGCCGTGCGCCTGTGCGCTGCCGTCGGTGCGCCGGACGCCTATGCCGGCGAGCTGCCGGTCGCCTTCGTCACGCTGGCCGAGGAGGCCCGGATCACCGAGGCCGAACTGCTGGCCCATGCCGCCGCCACGGTCGACGAAGGCCCGGCGCGGCCGCGCCGCGTCATCGTGCTGGAACAGATGCCCATGACCAATGTGGGCAAGATCTACAAACCCGACCTGCGCCGCCTGGCCGTCGCCGTATCGGTCCAGGCGCTGGTGGCGCAGTCGCTGCGCGAAAGCGGCCTGCCCGAGGACAGCCCCTGCCTGCGCGTGCTGACCGACGCGCAGCCGCAGGTCGCGGTGCAGGCCCTGCCGGACGCGCCCGCGGCCCTGCGGGCACGGCTGCGCGAGACGCTGGCGCGGCTGCCCGTGTCCGTGCCGCTGCTTGAATGAACACGGAAAAAGACGAGCACGCACAGACGCGCAACCCGCCAGGACGCGGCCCCGGGGGCCGCGCCCGCGCATCCCCCAAGGAGACTCCCGCCATGTCCATGCAGCCCCTGCGCCGCGCCCTGCTCGGCGCCGCCCTGTACGCGCTCGCCACCGCCCTGCCGGCCGCCGCGCAAAGCGCCTTTCCCGCCAAGCCGGTCACGCTGATCGTGCCCTTTCCTGCCGGCGGCTCCACCGACCGCCACCTGCGCATCGTGGCGCAGGACGCATCCAAGTACCTGGGCCAGCCCGTCATCGTGGAAAACCGGCCGGGCGCCGGCGGCACGCTGGGGCCGGCCAACATGGCCAAGACCGCCAAGCCGGACGGCTACACCATTTCGCTGTACACCCTGGCCATGCTGCGCATGCCCTACATGCACAAGACCAACTGGGACCCGATCAACGATTTCACCTTCATCATCGGCCTGTCGGGCTATACCTTCGGCTTCACCGTGCGCGCCGATTCTCCGTACAGAACCTTCAACGACTACATCGAGGCCGCGCGCAAGGCCCCCGGCAGCATCGACTACGGCTCGACCGGCGCGGGCTCGTCGCCGCACCTGCTGATGGAGGAAGTGGCGCGCAACGCCGGCGTCCAGCTGAACCACGTGCCGTTCAAGGGCAATGCCGACATGCAGCAGGCGCTGTTGGGCGGACACGTGATGGCGCAAAGCGACGCCACCGGCTGGGACCAGTTCGTCGACGCCGGCAAGATGCGCCTCCTGGTCACTTTCGGCGAGCAGCGCACCACGCGCTGGCCCGACGTGCCCACGGCCCAGGAGCTGGGCTACAAGGTCGTGTCGACCTCGCCCTACGGCCTTGCCGGCCCCAAGGGCATGGACCCGGCCGTGGTGCAGACCCTGCACGACGCTTTCAAGCGCGCGCTGTACGACCCGGCCAGCCTGGAGGTGATGCAGCAGTTGAACCAACAGCCCGCCTATCGCGACAGCCAGGACTACCGCGAATGGGCGCGCGCGACCTACGCCAGGGAGAAAGGCCTGATCGAGGCGCTGGGCCTGATGGCCAAGGACTGACGCGCCCTCGCCCTGCCCTGATTGGTTCCGGATTCCCGGCTTAAGCAAATGAGAATTCCTTGTTTGTTCGGCCTGTCCGCGCCGTACCACAATGCACGCCTTTTCCGCCGCCGCGCCGCCTGGCGCGGCGCGGCAACCGCAGTGATGGAGCAGCAACGTGGCAGGCATGAAAGGAATCATCCGGGCGGGCATGGCGGCATTGGCCGCCGTCGCCCTGTTGGGCGGCGGCGCGGCGCGCGCCGACAAACCGCTGACGCTGGGCGTGTCGGTGGGCCTGGGCAATGTGGCGATGGAAATCGCGGTGCGCGAGGCGCGGGCCCAGGGGCTGGACGTCAAGCTGGTGGAGTTTTCCGACTACATCAGCCAGAACGAGGGCGTGAACGACGGCTCGCTGGACGCGAACTACTACCAGCACCTGCCCTATCTGGAAAGCATGATCGCCGCCAAGGGCTACAAGCTGGTGCCGGTGGCGCTGGGCTACACGTCGCGGATGGCGATCTATTCCAAGAAGCACCGCGCGCTGGCCGAGCTGCCCGACGGCGCCGCCATCGCCTACCCCAATGATCCGGTCAACACCGGCCACGCCCTGCTGATCCTGCAGGAAGCCGGCCTCATCACGCTCAAGCCGGACGTGGGCACCAAGGCCACGCTGCGCGACGTCACGGCCAATCCGCGCAAGCTGCGCTTTCGCGAGCTGGAAGGCAGCATCGTGGCGCGCGCGCTGGACGACGTGGACGCGGCCGTCATCTATCCGGGCTTCGTCGCGGTGGCCGGCGTCAAGCCGGAATCGGCGCTCTACGCCGAGAAGGACAGCTCGCGCTATGCCATCCGCTGGGTCACGCGGCCGGAAAACGCCCAGGACCCGCGCCTGCTGAAGTTCATCGCCATCTATCAGGGCTCGGAGGAAGTGCGCGCCACGCTGCGCCGCCTGTACCACGACCTGATCGCCTTCCCCTGGCTGGAACAGGCGGGCTGAGACATGGGCAAGCAGATCCGGCTCAATGCCTTCGACATGAACACCGTCGGGCACATCGCCCACGGCTACTGGGCGCATCCGCGCGACCAGTCGCGCAACTACCGCGACCTGGACTACTGGGTCGAGCTGGCCGGCATCCTGGAGCGCGGCAAGTTCGACGGCCTGTTCCTGGCCGACACGCTGGGCATGGTGGACGGGCTGGAAAGCGATCCCGGCATCACGCTGCGCGAGGCGGTGCAGGCGCCGATGAACGATCCGCTGCTGCTGGTGTCGGCGATGGCCCACGCCACGCGCCACCTGGGCTTCGGCGTCACCGCCAATCTCAGCCACGCCTATCCTTATGTATTCGCGCGCAGCATGTCCACGCTGGACCACCTGACGCGCGGACGCATCGGCTGGAACATCGTCACCGGCCACCAGGCCAGCGCCGCGCGCGCCCTGGGCCAGGAGCTGGCCGCGCACGACGACCGCTACGCCATCGCCGACGATTTCATGGAAGCCGTCTACAAGCTGTGGGAAGGCAGCTGGGACGACGATGCGGTGCGCGTGGACCGTGAGCGGCGCATCTTCGCCGACCCCGCCGGGATCCGCGTGCAGCGGCACGCGGGGCCGTACTACCGCTATGAGGGCGCGCACCTGTCCGAACCCTCGCCGCAGCGCACGCCGGTGCTGTATCAGGCCGGAGCCTCCAGCCGGGGCCAGCGCTTCGCCGCCGCGCACGCCGAATGCGTGTTCCTGACCGGCGCGCAGCCGGCGGTGCGTGACATCGTCGCCGCGCTGCGCAAACAGGTCCAGGACGCCGGCCGCCGGCGCGAGGACATCCAGGTCTACGCCATGGCCACCGTCATCGTCGGCGAAACCGACGCCCAGGCCTGGGAAAAGCACGCCGAATACGCGCGCTACGCCAATCCCATGGCGGCGCTGGCGCATTACGGCAGCCAGGTCCACATCGATTTCTCGCGCTACGGCCTGGACGAGCCGATCCAGGCACAGGCCACGCAGGGCATCCAGACCCTGCTGGACTCGATCACCACGCGCAGCGCGCAGACCTGGACCGTGCGCAAGCTGCTGGCGCAGATGCAGAACGGCTACCGGCTGCCGCCCATCGTAGGCAGCCCGCAGACCGTGGCCGACGCGCTGGCGGGCTGGATGCGCGAGACCGACATCGACGGCTTCAACCTCACCCGCCTGGTCGCGCATGAAAGCCTGCGCGACTTCGTTGACCTGGTGGTGCCCGAGCTGCAATCGCGCGGCATCTACAAGGAAGACTACGCGCCCGGCACGCTGCGCGAAAAGCTGTTCAGCGCGGGCGCCGCGCGGCTGCCGGCCTCGCATCCGGCCGCCAGCCACCGGCCCGGTCGCGCCGGTTGAAGCCGGGCGCGCCGGTCGCGCGGACGCGGACATGAGAGCCGAAAAACGGAGTTTGATAGACTGGCGGCCCCACGCCCGCACCCGCCGGCCCGCAGGCCGCCGCCCATGACCCAGCACGCCACCCCAGACCCCAGCGCCGACGACATCGCCAAGGATGTCGCGGCCGCCATCGTCGCGCACCGTCTGCCGCCAGGCACCCGCCTGCGCGAGGAGGCGCTGGGCCGGGCCTACCAGGTCAGCCGCACCAAGATCCGCGCCGCGCTGCTGATGCTGTCCAAGGACAAGCTGATCAATATCGTGCCGGACAAGGGCGCCTTCGTCAGCAAGCCCAGCGCCGACGAGGCGCGCGAGGTCTATGCCGTGCGCCGCATCCTGGAAACCGCGCTGGCGCGCGAGTTCACGGCCCGCGCCCGCCCGGCCGACTTCCGCCGCATCGAGGCCCACCTGGCCCGGGAACGCCAGGCGCTGGAGAGTGGCGACGCGCAGGCGCGCAACCGCCTGCTGGGCGACTTCCACCTGCTGCTCGCCGAGATCGTCGGCAACCAGGTGCTCACCGACATGCTGCGCGAGCTGCTGGCGCGCAGCGCCGTCATCACCGCGCTGTACCAGAGCACGCACGACGCCGGCTGTTCCTCGCGCGAGCACCGTGCCTTCATCCAGGCCGCGCGCAAGGGCGACGCCGACGCCGCCAGCGCCCTGATGGACGAACACCTGCGCCATGTGCTGGACGCCCTGGATTTCCAGGCCGGCGCGCAAGGCGACGCCGACCTGGTCACCGCGCTGTTGCGCTGACGCGCCGTCCCCTCGTCCGCTTGATCCAGCGCAAGGCGCGGCGCCGGCAAGCCGATACAGTGTTACATGCAGCCGGCGTCCGCCGGATGCCGCGTCAGGCGCCCCGCGCGGGCGGCCAGCGCCGCGCGCCCGCAACAACCACACGCATGCCGGGAGACGCCATATGTACAAACACATCCTGATCCCCACCGACGGGTCCGCCCTGTCCAATGAGGCGCTGGTCCGCAGCCTGCAACTGGCCAAGACCTTCGGCGCCGCCGTCACGATCCTGACGGTGGAAGAACCGTTCCATGTGTTCTCGATGGGCTCGGCCCAGCTGGCCGCCAGCCTGAACGACTACCAGGACCAGATCCGCGCCCAGGCCGAACGGCTGCTGAACGATGCCGCCGCCCAGGCGCGCGAGCTGGGCCTGTCCTGCGAGACCTTGCGGGTTTCGCACGAAGACCCGTATCAGGCCATCATCGACGCCGCCGCCAAGCGCGGCTGCGACCTGATCGCCATGGCCTCGCACGGCCGCCGTGGCATGGCCGCCGTGGTACTGGGCAGCCAGACCCAGAAGGTGCTGACGCACTCGACCACGCCGGTGCTGGTGTATCGCAAGCCGTCCTAGGGGCCGATCGCCACATCCGAGACCGGCACCGCGCAACAGGTCAGCACCTCGCGCGGGCCCAGCGGAAACGGCGGGTCCAGCAGATGGGCCACCTGCCCGGCGCGCAGGGTCTGGCGGCAGGCGCCGCACACGCCGGCGCGGCAGTTCGCCGACGGGTTCAGGCCCTGCGCCTCGGCCAGCTCCAGCAACGTGCCATCCTGCCTGCGCCACGTGGCCCGCACGTCCATGCCGTCGAAACAGACCGACAAGGGGCCTTCCACCGGCGCGGGCCGGCGCGCCTGCTGCGTCGCCGAAGGCGAGGCGAACACCTCGCCATGGACGGCGTCCGGCGATACGCCCGCGTCCAGCGCCCAGCGGCGCACATCGGCCATGAAGCCGATCGGCCCGCAGACATAGACCTGCGCATCGGCGGACAGGCCCGCGAATGCGTCGGCGCCCGGCCTGCCTGCCTCGGCCCGCAGCGCGGGCCGAGCGCCATCCCCACGACTCAGAAACAGTCTCGCGCGCGCGTCGGGCAGCGCGTCGACCAGCTCTCGAACCTCGTTCCACAGCGCCAGCGATTGCGCGTCGCGCGCCACGTGCAGGACCCGCACCGGCCGGCCCCGATCCTCCCTCGCCGCCAGCGCCCGCAGCATGGCCACGGCCGGCGTGATGCCGATGCCGGCGGTCGCCAGCACCAACGGACGCATGTCGGGCGGTCCCAGATGGAAGCCGCCGTGGGGTCCGGAAATCAGCAGGTCCGCGCCTTCCCGCAGTCCGGCATGGAGCTGGCGCGACACGGCGTCGCGCTCGCTCTCGTTCTTGATGCTCAGGCGCAGCAGCCCGTCCTCGACCGCCGAGATGGTGTAGGAACGCCAGTACGGCCGCGCGTCCGGCGCCGGCAGGCCGACGCGCAGATGCTGGCCCGGCAAGGGCTCCGGGCGCAGGCGCGCCAGCGGGTCGCGCAGCCAGAAGCTGTCCACCTCGGCGCTTTCGCGCACGCGCCCGACCACCTGCGCATAGCGCGGCCACTGCGCCGGCGGCGGCGCCAGCGGATGCGCGGCATCGGGCGGCGGCGCGGCCAGCGCCGGGCCGGCCGCCTCCGCCAGCGTGATGGCGTCGCCGGCATGCACCCGGCCCGCGCGCAATACGCGCGCATAGACGCCGCAATAGATATGGCCCTCGCCGCCCGCCAGCAGCGCGGGCAGGTTCAGGTCGGCGCGCGCGGTGGCCGGATCGATCGAGGTCGCCTTGCAGCGCTCGATGGGCCGCAGGATCTCAAGCTCGACCTCGGCGCCGATGCGCACGCGCCGTCCGACCCAGGCGAATTCGCGCCAGGCCGGCAGGCCGTCCAGGTACAGGTTGCCGCGAAAGCGCAGCGGGTCCAGTTCCATGCCGGCCTTGCGCGACAGCGCGCGCACGGTCTCCTGGTTGATGAGTGACAGCGGCGCGTCGTCGAAGTCCCACCAGCCCAGGCCGCCCTGGCGACGCGCGAAGCGCGGGACGTCGAGCGCGCCGCGCGGGAACCAGGAGGCGATGGTCCGGTTGGCGGCGTCCCAGGTCGCGGGCGCGGCCACGTCGATGACAGCGTGCTCGCCTCCCGGCGACGCCAACGTCAGGCGCGCGCCGTCGCCCTGCTCTTCCAGGCTCAGGCGATAGGCCGGCAATCCTTCGTTGCGGGTCATGCGCACGAAGCCCTGGCATGGCGCCCAGCCCTCGCCCGGGATCACGGCATGGCCGTTGGCGATGCCCAGGCAACGATCCAGCGCGATGCCCCGGCCGGGCTGCAAGGCCGCCTCGGCCAGCGACTGCCCGCTGAAACCCTTGACCGGATAGCGGTACAGCGCGGCCAGCACGGGCGCGGCAGCTTGTGGCGGCAACGGGCCGCCGTCCATCGGATCATGGCTCATCATTCAGCGCGCCTGCTCCATCGCCGTCAGCGCCTGTGCCAGATCGGCCTTCAGGTCCGCGCACTCTTCCAATCCCACGTTCAGGCGCACCAGCCGGCCCGCGTAGTCGCGACCGGGCCGTTCCAGCGCGGGATAGACCAACGCCAGGCTGGTCACCCCGCCCCAGCTCATGCCGATCTTGAACAGCCGCAGCGCGTCCACGAAGGCCTCGATCTGGCGCGCGCTGTGGCGATCGTCGAACAGCACCGAGAACACGCTGGCCGAGCCGCTGAAATCGCGCTTCCAGGTCTCGTGCCCGGGGCAGGAAGGCAGCGCCGGATGCAGCACCGTGGCGATGCCGGGCTGGCCGGCGAGCCAGCGGGCGATCTCCAGCGCCGAGGCCTCCAGCCGCTCCAGCCTCAGGCCCAGCGTCTGCAGGCCGCGCAACGCCAGGCTGCAATCGTCCGGCGAGACCGCCAGCCCCAGTTGCTTGAAGGTGTCGCCGACGCGATCCTTGTACGCCGCATCGCGCACCGACACCGAGCCCAGCAGCAGGTCGCTATGGCCGCCCACGTACTTGGTCAGGGCCTGGATGCTGATGTCCACGCCATGCGCGAAGGCGTCGAACAGCACGCCGGCGGCATAGGTGTTGTCCAGCGCCACCGGTACGCCGCGAGCGTGCGCCGCCTCGCAGATGGCCGGCACGTCCTGCACTTCCATCGTCACCGAGCCGGGGCTTTCGGTCCAGACCAGCGCGGTGTTCGGACGAATGAGCGCGGCGATGCCGGCGCCGATGAGCGGATCGTAGGCCTCGACCTCGATGCCCAGGCGCTTGAGCATGCCGGCGGCCATTTCCTTGTTGGGGCCGTAGGCGCTGTGCGGCACCAGCGCGTGCGAGCCCGCGCCGCACAAGGCCAGGTAGACCAGCGCGATGGCGGCCTGCCCGCCGGGCACCACGAAGGTGTGCAGCGCGCCTTCCAGCTGGCCCACGCGCGCCCCCAGCTCCAGCGCGGTGGGCGTGCCGTACAGGCCATAGGTGTAGCCCTTGTCGCGATGGCGCCAATCGTCGGCCACGTCGGCCTGCCGCTCGAACAGCACGGTGGAACCGCGATGGGTGGGCACGGCCAGCGAGGCGAAACCGCCACGGGCCAGGGTCTGGGGTTGGACGAGCCGGGTGCGCCAATGCATGGGAAGTCTCGCAGCGTAGAGTTCGGAGCGTGATAATTTAATTCGCGCGGCCCGACGATTTCCCTCTAAATTCACCCTCCAAGCGATGGATTCCGTCAATCCTCCAGGGATTGCGCTGAATCGGCGCGACGCCGCGCCACGCCAGGGTCGCCCGCGTGCAGCAGCTGTTCCATGCGCCCCAGGATCCAGCTGGCGGCGGCGCCGGGCTCGGCGCCCTGCAGCCATAGCGCCCGCACCGACAGCGGCGGCAAGGCAAGGCCCGCGCAGGGCACGCTCGCGAGCTGGTCGCGGTAGACCTCGTATTCGGCGATGTTCAGCGGCAGGATGGCCCAGCCCAGGCCATCCACGGCCATGCTCGCGATGCTGTAGAAGCTGTCGGCGCGCCAGACCATCGGGCTCAGCACCCGCTCGTCCACGCCCTCCATCTTCATCACCAGCTGCCGATGCCGGGCCAGGTCGGCGCGCGTGGCTCGCGCCAGGCCGGCGGCCAGCGGATGCGAGCGCGACACGAACACGCCCTGGGCCACGCGGCCCAGATACCGCTCGGCGAAAGCGGGACCCGGATCGCCCCGGTCGAGATGGCAGCCCAGGCTGGCGCGGCCGGCCGCCACGTAGTCGGCGACCTCGGTCGCCGTGCCGTTGAGCTGGGTCAGTTCCAGCGCCGGAAAGCGTTCGGCGATTTCCTTGGCCAGATCGGCCAGCACCAGCGAAGGCAGCGCCTCGTCCAGCGCCACCGACAGGCGCGCCTCCTGGCCCGAGGCGAAGGACAGCGCACGTTGCTGCAAACCATCGGCCTGCCGCAACAGTTCCAGCGCTTCCTGCAGCAGCACTTCGCCGGCCGGCGTCAGCGTGGCATTGCGGCGCGAACGATCGAACAGTTCCACGCCCAGGTCGGCCTCCAGCAGGCCCACCGCCGTGCTGACGGCGGATTGCGCCTTGCCCAGCTGGCGCGCGGCCGCCGAGAACGAACCTTGGGCGGCCGCGGCGGCGAAATGCCTGAGCTGTTCCAACGTCCAGTTCATGATTCGCCCTATCCATCCATTAAGTAGATGGATTCTAACTTTTTTCAATCAAATGGAAGATCGATAATCCGAGCCCGGAACCCGGCCCTCGCGGCCTGCCCGGCGGCGTCCGCCGCTGGCGATCCCAGGTTCCATCAGGTAGATACAAGGAGCAGGACCATGCAGCGCACCCCGACCAACGCCGCCGTGGCCGCACCCGGCCGCTGGCTGGTGCTGGCCATCGTCTCCAGCGCATTGCTGCTGATCGTGATCGACATGACGGTGCTGTACACGGCATTGCCGCGGCTCACTCACGACCTGGGCGTGTCGGCCTCGGCCAAGCTGTGGATCGTCAACATCTATGCCCTGGTCGTGTCCGGCCTGTTGCCGGGCATGGGCACGCTGGGCGACCGGCTCGGCCACAAGCGCCTGTTCATGGCCGGCCTGGCGGTCTTCGGCCTGGCCTCGCTGGCCGCCGCCTACTCGCCCTCCGCCGGCTGGCTGATCGCGGCGCGCACGCTGTTGGCGGTGGGCGCGGCGATGATGATGCCCGCCACGCTGTCCATCCTGCGACTCACCTTCACCGACGAGCGCGAGCGCGCCATCGCCATCGGCGTCTGGGCCTCGGTGGCGTCCGGCGGCGCGGCGTTCGGCCCCGTCCTGGGCGGCGTGCTGCTGGAGCATTTCTGGTGGGGCTCGGTGTTCCTCATCAACCTGCCCATCGTGCTGCTGGCGCTGCCGCTGGCCTGGCGGCTGGTGCCGGCCAGCCGGCCCGACCGCAGCCGGCCCTGGGACCTGGTGGGATCGTTGCAGATCATGGCCGGCCTGATCCTGTGCGCCTACGCCCTCAAGCAGCTGGGCATGGCCGCGCCGTCCTGGCTGCATGCCGGCCTGGCCTGCGCGGCGGGCGTGGCGATGCTGGTGGTGTTCGCGCGGCGCCAGCGCGCGCGGCCCTATCCGTTGATCGACTTCACGCTGTTCCGCAACCCCGTCTTCAGCTCGGCCGTGGCCACGGCGCTGTTCGCCGCCGCCGCGCTGCTGGGCATGGAACTGGTCTTCAGCCAGCGCCTGCAGCTGGTGCAGGGCATGTCGCCGATGCAGGCCGCGCTGTACATCCTGCCGCTGTCGCTGGCCGCCTTCGTGGCCGGCCCGCTGGCCGGCTGGATGCTGCCGCGCGTGGGCAGCCGGCGGATGCTGATTTCGTCGCTGCTGGTCTCGGGCGCCGGCATGGGCGGCTACCTGCTCAGCTACGACGCCGCGCTGATCCCGCAGATAGCCAGCCTGTGCGTGCTCGGCGCCGGCATCGGCGCCGCCATGACCGCCGCGTCCGGCACCATCATGCAGAGCGCGCCCGTGGAGCGCGCCGGCATGGCCGCCTCGGTCGATGAGGTGTCGTACGAGCTGGGCGGCGCGCTGGGCGTGACGCTGATGGGTTCCATCCTGTCCGGCGTGTACGCGCAGTCGCTGGACGTGCCGGTCGGCGTCGCCGCCTCGCCGGCGCGCGACAGCCTGGACGAAGCGCTGATCGTGGCCGATCAGCTGTCAGCCGAACTGGGCGGCGCCCTGGCGCAGCTGGCGCGCACCGCGTTCGACGCGGGCTATGCCGCCGTGCTGGCCAGCTGCACGGCGATGCTGCTGGGCGCGGCGGTCGTCGTGCTGCTGAACCGCCGGCGCGAGGCGGCCTGAAAGAGCCAGCCACCCGATGAACTCCGGACAGCCGGGTTCGCGCCTGGCGCTCAGGAATTTCCAGGCTCGCGCCCATCATCATCTTGACTGATAATCCATGCCATTCGCCCCCACACCTGGAACAGCCATGGTAGACATTTCACATGAAACCGTTGAACAGACTGAACGACGCCTGCGACGCGTGATCAGGGAGGCGCAACTGCGCATTTACCCCGACGCCTATGCCTTCGCGGAGTTTCCGCTGGATCAGTTTCCCGCGGCGCTGCGCCCCGATGCGCTTGCCTTGGTGCGAGACGATGAAGTCTGGAGCCAGCTTGTCCCCAGTACGGACCCACGGCAGGAACGATTCGGGCTCTTCCGGTTCCACTTCTCCGCCGGCGCGGACAACAGCGGCTTTGTGGGCTGGCTGGCTTCGCACCTCAAGCGTCGCTTCGGCACGGGCGTCTTTGTCACGTGCGGACAGAATCAAGCGAATGGCGGCATCTTCGATTATTGGGGCGTACCCGAAACGCTGGCGGAGCCGGTGTTCGCGGAGCTGAGGCAACTGGTCCAAGGCTTGGGCGCGGAGCATTAGGAGTCGCCGCGCGCGGGGACCGCCGCTGCCTTGCCCAAAATGAACAGTCGCTAGCGTGCCATTGCCGTCATTTGCCTCAACGCCCGCAAATCCAGCATCGCCGGCCCCGGCGCATCGATATCCACGATGCGCCGGCAGCGGCCGGCGAACGCGGCGCGGAAATGGTTCTTGGCCTTCACGCACAGCAGGCGGGTGCGCGCCAGGTCGATGCCATGCAGATCGAAAAAGGCCGGGTCGTTGCACGGCGCGACGTGCGTGGTGACGATGAGCTGCGCCGCGCCCACGGCCAGCACCACGGTCGGCCCGCAATGCACGGCCAGCCCCGTTTCCATCGGGCCGCTGTTGACGAAGACGCCGTCGGTGTAGCGCAGCACGCGCGCGCGCAGCGCCACCGGCTCGCCATACAGCGGCGTGCGCCGCCCGCCCAGGCGCAGGTCCAGCATGGCGCCCTCGCCCGCCGCGCGGGCGCATTCGACCACACCGGGATCGGCCAGACTGGCATAGACGCTGGGTTCCTCCAGGCCGGCGGCCAGCAAGGCCGCCAGCAGCGCGGGCGTGTCGCCAATGCCGCCGGACAGCGGGTTGTCCGCCGGGTCCGTCACCGCCACCAAGCCCGGTGTCCGCAGGGCCTGGCGGATGCCGTCGGCCGGCGCGATGAGCTCGGGCTCGAAGTCGGCGAAGCGCGCCTCATAGGCCGCGTAGATCTCATCCAGCGCCCGCGCCGCCGCCTCGCCGGTGTCCGCCCAGACCCATACCGACGCGCCGCTGTGCGCTGAATTGGCATAGGGAAAGCCGCCATGCAGCGCGATGTCACGCAGCGGGCCGACCGTGCGGGCGCGCGCCAGCGCCTGCAGATCCGCCATGGGCCCGGCGTCGGTGCGCATGTTGGCGCTTTGCAGCCACGCGCCGCCATTGCGGAACGCGGCGACGGGACGGATCCCGCCCTCGGCGATGGCGATCAGCTGCTCCAGGCAGCGCGCGGCCGTCTCGCGCATGTCGATGTGGGGATAGGTCCGGTAGCTGGCGCTGCACGACAGCAGCGGCGGCAAGGCCGGCGGGATATTGGCGTGCAGGTCGAAGCTGGCGCCGATCGGAACGCGCGGATGCTCGGCGCGTATGGCGCGCAGCAAGCTCAATTCCGGACTGTCGTCCGCGTCGGTGATGCAGGCGCCATGCAGGCTCAGGTAGATGGCGTCCCAATGCTGGCCGCGTAAATCGTCCAGCACCTCGTCCACGTATGCCTGGAAAAACGGCTGCGGCACGGGGCCGGCCGGCTGGGCCGAGGCGCAACGCGAAGCGCGGACCTCCCAGTCCGAGCGGCTGTCCTGGAAATCCGCGACAGCCGCCAGCTCGGTGGCCTTGCCGCGCGCGGCGTCCAGGCCCGCCTGGCCGCGCAGCCATTCGCGGCGCTCGAAATCCTCGCGGCCGGCCGGCTGCAGGCAAAAGGCGTTGCCTTCGTACCAGAACCGCGCCACCGCCAGCCGCTTGCGTTGCGTCATGTTCACTCCATCCGGATGTTGGCGCTGGCGATGAGCTGCTTGAACTTGCGCTGCTCGGCCGCGATGAAGGCCGCATAGGCCTGGCTGCCCGCGCCGTCCACGCGCGCCCCCAGCGCCTCGATGCGCTGGCGCAGCGCCGGGCGTTGCAAGGCCTGGCCGATGGCGCCTTCCAATCGCGCGACCTCCTTCGGCGGCAGGGACGCCGGGCCGACGATGCCGAACCAGGATTCGATCTCATAGCCCGGCAGCCGCGAGGCGATGGCCGGCACGTCCGGCAGCGCCGTGGCTGGCGTCGGCGAACTGACGCCCAGCGCCGTCACCTTGCCGGACTGGATATGCGCCAGCGCGGTCGGCAGGTTGTCGAACATCAGGTCGATCTGCCCGCCCAGCAGGTCGTTCATGGCGGGAGCCACGCCCTTGTACGGCACATGGGTCAGGTCGATGCCGGCGGCGGCCTTGAGCAGTTCGCCCGCCAGATGGCTGGTGCTGCCCACGCCCGCGCTGCCGTAGGTGATGCGGCCCGGCTCGGCCCGGGCGCGGTCTATCAGTTCACGCAAGGCGCGGATGCCGCTCTGGGCGCTGGCCATCAGCACGTTGGCCACGAAGGCCACGTTGTTGATCGCGGAGAAATCCTTTTCGGCGTTGTAGCCCGGCTTGGGATAGAGATACTGGTTCACCGCCAGCGGACCGGGCGTGGCCATCATGAGCGTCGCGCCGTCGCCGGCCGCGCGCGCCACTTCGGCGGCGCCGATGTTGCCGCCCGCCCCGCCCTTGTTCTCGACCAGCACGGGCTGGCCCAGGACCGCGCGCAGTTCCTCGGCCAGCAGGCGGGCCAGCACATCGGTCGTGCCCCCCGCCGCGAAGGGAACGACCAGACGGATCGGCGGCCGCTTGGCCGCGTCCTGCGCCCGCGACGCGGCGGGTCCGGCCAGGCCGGCGGCCGCCAGCGCCATGCAAAGACTGAAGCGGCGACGGGAAAGCGACGGCGCGGGCGCCAGGGTGGGAATCTGCTGTCGGGACACGATAAGCCTCGGAACGTGGTGAGGATGCGCCGGCCTCAGGCGCGGCCGGCGGCGCGGAATCCGGTCATGTTTTCCTGGCGCCCCGGCGCGGGCCCGGCGACGGGCCGCCGAAATAGGCGCTGGACGCGTCCAGCCGCCGCTCGAAGGCGTCGATGCGCTGTTGCGCGGCCTCGCCGCCGGCGGCGGCCAGCTTGGCCAGCAGCCGCTCGACCAGCGCCAGCGATCCCACCATCGAATGGAAATAGGACGGCGTGCCGGCATCGAACAGCAGCGCCTGCGTGGCGTGGGCCTGGATCGGCGCCAGCGGGCTGTCGGTCAGCGCCAGCACCGGCACGCCGGCCTGGCGGCAATCCCGCGCCGCTTCCAGCGTCTGGCGTCCGTAGGGATTCTGGGTGACGCAGACCAGCAGGTCCTCCGGCCCGGCGGCGTCGAGCTGGTCGGGATAGGTGCCGCCCAGTCCATGCACCAGCACGCCATTGCCGGCGATCATGCTGTACGCGTAGGCGAAGTGATAGCTGATGGCGAAGCAGGACCGCGTGCCCAGGAAATAGAGGCGCCGCGCCGCGCGCATGCGCTGCACGGCCCGCGCAATGTCCTTGGGCGCATTGGCCACCGTGGGCGAGCGCGCATTGTCCAGGTGCGTGCGCAGCAGCGCGTCATCGAACTGGCTGGCGGCTTCGCCTTGCAGGCGGCGCACGCGTTCCTTGTAGGCTGGCGCGCCATGGCCCAGCGCGTCCTGGAACACCTGCCGGAACGGACCGTAGCCTTCATAGCCCAGCGCCTGCGCCAGGCGCGCCATGCTGTTGGGCGACACGCCCGCCTGCGCGGCCTGCTGGCGCATCGACAGCAGGCCCGCGTCGCGCGGATTGCGCGCTACCCAGGCGGCGGCGCGCTGCAACTCGGCGCCCAGCGCGGGGACGTGGGCCTCGATCAAGGCCATCAGTTCCTGGATCTGCATCCTTATTTCTACACATTTGTACCTTAACGGTACAAATGTACCAGCGTGCGCGGCCTAGCGGCGCTGGGGAAAACGCCTAGGGCGCGGCGCGCGCCCCCGCGCGCCGCGCCCTCGCCCGCCGCCTCAGGCCAGGCTGCGGAACGCCTGGTCCATGTCGGCGATCAGGTCTTCCTCATGCTCCAGGCCGATGGAGACGCGGATCAGCCCTTCGGACACGCCGGCGGCGTCGCGCTCGGCCGCCGGCACGCCCGAGTGCGTGGTCGAGGCCGGATGGCAGACCAGCGATTCGGTGCCGCCCAGGCTCACCGCCGACTTGAACAGGCGCAGCGCGTTGATGAAGCGGAAGGCCTTGGCGCGGCCGCCGTCCAGCACGAAGGCGAAGGTCGAGCCCGCGCCGCTGCACTGGCGCCTGTACACATCCTGGTAGGCGGCGTCGGCGATCAGTTCCGGGTGGTAGATGCGGACCGGCTCGTGCGGATTGCCGGCCAGCCACTGCGCCACCTTGCCGGCGGTGCGCGCGGCCTGTTTCATGCGCAGCACCACCGTTTCCATCGAGCGCGTGATCATCCAGCAGGAATGCGGATCCAGCTGCGAGCCGAACGCGCTGCGGATCGCGCGCACCTTCTTGATCAGCTCCTTGCCGCCGGTGACGCCGCCGGCCACCAGGTCGCTGTGGCCGCCGACGTACTTGGTCAGCGAATACACGCACAGGTCCACGCCGTGCTCGGCCGGCTTCTGGAAGATGGGACCGAGCAGCGTGTTGTCGCACACCGAGATCGGGCGATAACCGTGGCGCGATTCGAAGGCGTCCAGCTCGGCCTTCATGGCGGCGAAGTCGACCAGCGAATTGGTGGGATTGGCCGGCGTCTCGACGAAGAACAGCTTCACCGGCCCCTGGGCCGCGGCCGCTTCCAGCGCCTCGCGCATGCTGGCCGCCGACAGGCAGTCGCGCACCGGATGCGAGGCGATGCCCCACTCGGGGAAGATCTTGGAAATCAGCGTCTCGGTGCCGCCATACAGCGGCACCGACTGCACCATCTGGTCGCCGGGCCGCAGGAAGGCCAGGAACACGGCGCTGATCGCCGACATGCCGCTGGAGGTCACGGCGGCCGCCTCGGAGCCGTCCAGCAGCGACAGGCGGTCCTCGACGATTTCCAGGTTGGGATGGTTGAAGCGGCTGTACACCAGGCCGGCCGACTCGCCTTGCGGCAGGGGCTTGCGGCCCGACACCAGATCAAAGAACTCGGCGCCGTCCTCGGCCGAGCGGAACGCGAAGGTGGACGTCAGGAACACCGGCGGCTTGACCGCGCCTTCGGACAGGAAGGGGTCGAAACCGTAGGACATCATCTGCGTCTCCGCGTGCAGGGGACGGCCGAAGATGTCTTTCTTGTGGTAGTTCGAATAGCTCATGCTGTGCCTCAGTATCGGATGGGACCGGCCTGCCGGGCGGGCGCGTATTGCTCGGAAAACGATAGCGCCGGCGGGCTCGGGGTGCACAGAAGTATGGGCGCGCGCGCCCGTAATATTCTTTCCATTTGAATTGCCATGAATGGATAATGAGAAAGACTCTTTCCTTTACGGCGATTTCAATGAAAGACACTGCCTTGTTACATCAACTTGACGCGATCGATTGGAAAATCATGAAAATCCTTCAAGAAGATGGGCGCCTGTCCAACGCCGAACTGGCCGAGCGCGTGTCGCTGTCGGCCTCGCCCTGCTGGAAGCGGCTAAAACGCCTGGAGTCGTCCGGCGTGATCCGCGGCTACCAGGCCGTGCTGGACCGACGCGCGCTGGGCATGGGCGTGGTGGCCTTCGTCAGCATCTCGCTGGAAAACCACACCGAGAAAACCTGCCAGGCCTTCGAGGCCAGCGTCCTCGCCATGCCCGAGGTCATGGCCTGCCACAACACCACGGGCCAGCATGACTACCTGCTGCACATCATGGCGCGCGACTTCGACTCCTATTCGGAATTCGTGCGCAACCGGCTGCGCACGCTGCCGGGCGTGAAAGAACTGCTGAGCACGCTGTCCATGCACGAGGTCAAGTCCTCGACCCGACTGCATCTCTGAGGGGCAATGTCATCTGGATGTAGCCAGCGCCGCCTAGAGTGTCGGTTCCGATTGAATCCCAAAGAGGACTCCTTTCATGAAATCGACTCTCCGCATCGCGGCGGCTGGCGCCTGCCTGTCCGCTCTGGCGCTCGCCGCCACGCCCGTCCGGGCAGCCTCCCCCACCGTCACCCTGTATGGCCTGATCGACACCGGCCTGCAATACGTCAGCAACGGCCCGGGCGGCCACAGCAAGACGGGCATCAGCACGGGCAACCTGAGCGGTTCGCGCTGGGGCCTGCGCGGCTCCGAGGACCTGGGCGGCGGCCTGTCCGCCATCTTCACGCTGGAAAACGGCTTCGACTCCAGCAACGGCCAGACCATGCAGGGCGACCGCCTGTTCGGTCGCCAGGCCTATGTGGGCCTGTCCAGCAAGGACTGGGGCCGCTTCACGCTGGGCCGCCACAACACGCTGATGATCGAATGGATGAGCAAGTACAACCCATTCGACAACGCCAACTTCTCGATCAAGCGCCCCGACCCCGCCTTCTCCGACCGCAGCGACAACACCGCGATGTACGTGGGCAAGTTCGGCCCGGTCTCGGTGGGCGCGTACTACAGCTTCGGCTGGAACAACGACCAGTCCTTCAGCGACCGCAGCCTGGGCCGCATGGTCGGCGGCGGCCTGCGCTACAAATCGGGCGGCCTGGACGCCGGGCTGCTGTACCACGGCAAGAACGCCGACAAGCCCAAGACCGGCGCCGACAGCGGCAACCGCGAAGACCGCGTGATCGCCGCGCTGTCCTATGACTTCGACGGCCTGCAGCTCTACGCCGGCTATCGCTGGCTCGAACAGAAGCTGGCGCGGCGCGACTACAAGAACAACATGACCTGGCTGGGCGCGACCTACCTGCCGCGCCAGGATACTCGCCTGTCGTTCGCCGCCTATCACCTGGATGACGCGGCCTGCGACGACATGAACAACGCCGTCTGCCCGGCCGCGCAGGCGGCCGGCTCCGGCCAGAAGTCCACCATGTTCGTGCTGGGCAGCGAGCATGACCTGTCCAAGCGCACCACGCTGTACGCGGTGGCCGCCTACGTGATCAACGACGACAAGGCCGCCCTCAGCCTGCTGGGCGGCAAGTACGGCGCCAACGTCGAACCAGGCAAGAACCAGTTCGGCCTGAACCTCGGCCTGCGGCACCGGTTTTGAACGCGCCCGCCCCTGAATCGGGCGGCGCGGCCATCGCCGTGCGCGGCCTGCGCCACGCCTATAACGGCCACACCGTGCTCGACGGCGTGGACCTGGACGTGCCGGCCGGCACGGTGCTGGCCCTGCTGGGCCCGTCGGGCTGCGGCAAGAGCACGCTGCTCAAGGCCCTGGCCGGGCTGCTGCGCCCGCAGTCCGGCAGCATCCGCATCGGCGGCCAGACCGCGTTCGACGGCCGCCGCCACGATCCACCCGAAGCGCGCGGCCTGGGCATGGTGTTCCAGGACTACGCACTATGGCCGCACATGAGCGTGGCGCAGAACGTCGGCTTTCCGCTGGAAATGCGCGGCGTGCCACGGCGCGAGCGGCCCGGGCGGGTGGCCGAGGCGCTGGCGCTGGTCGGGCTGGAAGCGCTGGCCGGGCGCCGCCCGTCCGAGCTGTCCGGCGGCCAGCAACAGCGCGTCGCGCTGGCCCGCGCCATCGTCGCCCGCCCGCGCCTGCTGCTGTTCGATGAGCCGCTGTCCAACCTGGACCGCGACCTGCGCGAGACGCTCTGCGCCGAGATCGGCGCGCTGCTGCGCCGCCTGGGCGCCACCGCCGTCTATGTGACCCACGACCACCAGGAAGCCCATGCGCTGGCGCACGTGATCGCATGCATGCAGCACGGCCAAATAGTGCCTACCCCCGAAGCGCTGCGCGCTTCCCCCTCCAGGGGGCGCCACTGCGGACCGGCGGAGCCGGATCCGCGTGGCCCCGCAGCGTAGCGCCCGTTGCAAGCGCTGCCAATCGCGCCCCACTACTACGGACGATTAGAATGAATCTCTTGAATTCCCCCAAACTTCTCGCATCGCTCTTCATGACCTTCACGCTCGGATTGGCCGCAGGACCGGCCAAGGCGCTCACCGTATACACCGCCGGCCCCGGCGGCCTGATCAAGCAGCTGGCCGCCGGCTTCCAGGAAAAGACCGGCATCAAGGTCGACGTGTTCCAGGCCACCACCGGCAAGGTCATGGCGCGACTCGAAGCCGAGGCCGCCAACCCCCGCGCCGACGTACTGATCTCGGCCTCGTGGGACACCGCCCAGGACCTGGACCAGCGCGGCTGGCTGCTGCCCTACGAAAGCCCCAACGCGACCCAGGTGCCGGCGCGCTTCAAGGCGCCGTCCTATGTGGCCCAGGGCATCTCGGCGCTGGGCATTGTCTGGAACACCAAGAGCGGCACGCCCGAGCCGCGCGACTGGGCCGACCTGACCGGCCCCGGCTTCAAGCAGGCGGTGACCATGCCCGACCCGGCGCTGTCCGGCGCCTCGCTGGACCTGCTGCTGGGCCTGCAGAACGCCCAGGGCGAGGCGGCGTGGAAGCTGTTCGAGACGCTGCGCGACAACGGCATGACCATTTCCGGCCCCAATGCGCAGGCGCTGACGCCGGTGCTGCAGGGCGCCAAGGCCGCCGTGTTCGGCGCGGTGGACTATGTGTCCTACGCCAGCGTCGAAAAGGGCGAGTCGGTGAAGGTGATCTTCCCGGCCGGCGGCACCGCCATCGCGCCGCGCCCCATGATGATCCTCAAGACCGCGCGCCAGCCCGACGAGGCGCGCAAGTTCGTCGACTACGTCTTGTCCGAGGAAGGCCAGCGCGCCGTGGCGGACGCCTGGCTGATGCCGGCGCGCCAGGACGTGGCGGCCAAGCGCCCGCTGTTCAAGGACCTGGCGCTGCTGCCCGAGGCCCAGGGCGCGTCCAGCGCGTCGCGCGCCGAGGTCCTCGCGCGCTTCGCCCGCATCTTTAGCCAATAGGGATTGCCCCCCCGAAGCGCTCCGCGCTTCCCCCAAGGGCGCGGCTGCGGCCCGGCAAAGCCGGCTCCGCGCCGCCCCGCTTGAGGGGGCATCGTCGGATGTCGTAATTCTGTACTCCCTTGCATGCTATGCGGGTGGGGTACCCGTGCAATAACAACCGAGCAATCATGAAGAGCGTATTCATCCTGGCGGCCGCCACCGTGGCCGCCCTGGGCGTGCTCGTCGCGCTGCCCGTGGCCTTCGTGGTCCTGCAGGCCGTGTTTCCGCGACTGGCCGAAGGCTCGCTGGGCGATCCCTTCGGCGCGTGGGGCGCGGTGCTGTCGCAGCCGGGCACGCTGGCGCTGGTCGGCGGCACGCTCAAGCTGGGCCTGTCCGTGGCGGCGGTCAGCGCCGCCATCGGCATCCCGCTGGGCGCGCTGCGCGGCCTGTTCCGCCTGCCGCTGGCGCGGCTGTGGGACCTGCTGTTCCTCATCCCCTTCCTGCTGCCGCCGTATATCGCGGCGCTGTCCTGGACCATGGCGCTGCAACCGCGCGGTTTCCTGCAACAGCTGGCGGGCTGGCACCTGGGTCCGCTGCTCTTCTCGCCCGCCGGCGTGGCGCTGGTGATGGGGCTGGCGATCTTTCCCGTGGTGTACTTCGCCGTGTCGCGCAGCATGGCGGCCTCGGGCTCCCGGCTGGCCGAGGCGGCGCGCGTGTTTGGCGCGGGGCCGTGGCGCGCCTTCTTCCGCGTCACGCTGCCGCTGTCGCTGCCGGCCATCGGCGCCAGCGTGCTGCTGGCCTTCACGCTGGCCATCGAGGAATACGGCGTGCCGGCGGCGCTGGGCGCGCAGTCCGGCGTCAGCGTGCTGACCACCGCCATCGAGCGCCGTCTGGCCGACTGGCCCATCGACCTGCCCGGCGCGGCGCTGCTGTCGCTGGTGCTGGTGGCCTTGGCGCTGACCGCTTTCGCGGTGCAGCGCGCGCTGCTTGCCGGGCGCGGTTTCGAGACCACCACCGGCAAGCCGGCGCCGCTGGCGCAGGCCGAGCTGGGCCCCTGGCGCCTGCCCGCGCTGCTGCTGTTCGCGCTGGTCGCGCTGGCGGCGGTGGCCGCGCCGCTGGCGTCCATGCTGGCGGCGGCGCTGACGCGCAACCTGTCCGGCGGACTGTCGCTCGCCAACCTGACGCTGGCCAATTTCGGCGCGCTGTTCCAGGCGCGCGGCGAGGCCTGGGACGCGCTGTCCACCAGCCTGTCGCTGGCGGCCGGCGCCGCGCTGCTGGCCGGCGCGGTCGGCCTGCTGGCGGCCTGGTGCGTGGCCGGCCGCCACGTGCCCGGCGCCCCCGCCATTGACGGACTGGCGCTGCTGCCGGCGGCGCTGCCCGGCGTGGTGGTGGGAGTGGGCCTGATCCTGGCCTGGAACCAGCCCTTCTGGCCGGCCACGCCCTACGGCACCTGGGGCATCCTGCTGCTGTCCTATACCTGCCTGCTGCTGCCCTATCCCGTGCGCTACGTCGGCGCGGCGCTGGCGCAGATCGGCCCCAACCTGGAAGCGGCGGCGCGCGTGCACGGCGCCAGCGCCGCGCGCGCCTTGCGGCGCATCGTGCTGCCGCTGGTGCTGCCGGCGCTGGCGGCGTCCATGCTGATGGTGTTCGCGGTGGCCTCGCGCGAGCTGGTCACGTCGCTGCTGCTGGCGCCGGCCGGCGTGCAGACGGTGTCGATCTATGTGTGGCGCCAGTTCGAACAGGGTTCGGTGGGCGAAGGCATGGCCATGGCGACGGTGGCCGTGGCGGCCAGCCTGACGCTGATGCTGGGCGCCAGCGCCATCAGGCGGCGCGGCGAGGATTAGGCTGCGCGCGCCGCCGACCCATGCCTGGAGACCGGCTACAGCGCGCCCTGCACCACGCGGTTGCGGCCCTGGCGCTTGGCCTGATAGAGGCCGCGGTCGGCCACCTGGATCAGGTCGGTGCAAGGCTGGTCTTCGCCGGGCAGCGCGGTGGCCGTGCCCACGCTGATCGTGAGCCAGGGGCCGCCGCCCGAGTCCTTCTGCGGGATCTGCATGGCTTCCACCGCGCGGCGCAGCTTCTCGGCCACCAGCCGCGCGCTGCCGGCCGGCGTGCCGGGCAGCACCAGGGCGAATTCCTCGCCGCCGAAGCGCGCCGCCAGGTCGGTCGAGCGGTCGCAGCTGGCGAAGATGGTGTTGGCCACACGCTTGAGCGCTTCGTCGCCGGCGATGTGGCCATAGGTGTCGTTGTAGGACTTGAAGTGGTCCACGTCGATCATCAACATGCTGATCTCGCGGCCGTCGCGGCGCGCCCGCTGCCATTCGGCGTTCAGGTATTCGTCGAAATAGCGGCGGTTGCCCAGCCCGGTCAGGCCGTCGGAATTGGTCAGGCGGCGCAGTTCCATATTGCTTTCCAGCAGCTGCTGCTGGCTCTGGCGCAGCGCCTGGTAGGCCTCGTCGCGCTGCACCAGCGCCAGGTAGGAGCGCGAGTGGTAGCGGATGCGCGCCACCAGCTCGATGGAATCGGGCAGCTTGACCAGGTAGTCATTGGCGCCGGAGGAGAAGGCCGCGCTCTTGATGGCCGGATCTTCCTTGGTGGAAAGCACGATGATGGGAATGTCGCGCGTCACAGGATGGTTGCGATATTCCTTGACCAGGCTCAGCCCGTCCACGCCCGGCAGCACCAGATCCTGCAGGATCACCGTGGGCCGGGTCTGGATGGCCACGGTCAGCGCCTTGTAGGGGTCCGAGCAATAGTGGAAGTCGATGTTGCCTTCCGTGGACAAGGCCCGCCTGATGGCTTCGGCGACCATGACCTGGTCGTCCACCAGCAGGACCATGGCGGCATGCGAATTCAGGTCGGCCGTGATCGGGCTGTCTATGGGAGGGTGCATGGTGCTTTCCTTGAATTACGTACTTTGTCTGGCTTGCATGCCGCTCAGGCAAAAACCTTGATCAGGCGCGGCGCGATTTGGTCCAACGGCCGGATCTCCACGGCGGCCTGCATGGCCGCGGCCGCCTTCGGCATGCCATAGACGGCGCTGGTGGCCTGGTCCTGGGCGATGGTCAGGCAGCCGCGCTCGCGCAACGCCTTCAGCCCCCGGGCCCCGTCTTGCCCCATGCCCGTCAACAACACCCCCACCGCCATACCGCGCCAGGCTCCGCCACGCTATGGAAAAATACATCAATGGATGGCCGGTACAAGCTTTCCTTGGGCTTCTCGGTGTAACGCAGGGTACCATCGGCCAGCATATGCAGATGGTCGTCGGTGCCGGCCAGCAACACCTGTCCGGCGGCCGGTTTTTCGCCCTCGCGCACCAGCCTGACGGGCAGCGGCACCTGATCGTTGAGCCAATCCGCCATGCCGGCGGCAAACGAGGCATCCACATGCTGGACCAGCACGATGCCAGCCGGAAAATCCAACGGAATATCGCGTAACAACTGTGCCAGGGTGGCGGGCCCGCCCGCCGAGGCGCCGATCACCAGCAGGCGCCGGGAATCCGGCTGTTCGCTGGGCCGGGCCACCGGCGTCAGCGTCGGCCGGCTCCCGTAGCGGCCGATCAGCCAGCCGATATTGCGGATCTTGCGCAGCAGCGGCGCCGCCGCGCCGCGCAGGTCGGCGCTGCCGACCACCGGCGTGTCGGCCGCGTCCAGCGCGCCGTAGCCCATGGCGTCGAACACCCGCGCCGTGTGGCGCGCCACGTCGACCGTGACCACCACGATGGCGCAGGGCGTCTCGGCCATGATGCGGCGGGTGGCCTCGACGCCATCCATGACCGGCATGATCAGGTCCATCAGCACGACGTCGGGACGGTCGCGGGCGCATTGCTCGACGGCTTCCTGGCCGTTGGACGCCACCCAGGCCACTTCCAGGCCAGGCTCCAGCGCGATCGCCCGGCGCAGGGTTTCGACCGCGATCTGCAAATCGTTGACGATCCCGATTCTCACGTCTGCGCCCTTCCGATGAGGTCCTCGACGGCATCCAGCAGCGCGTCGTCGTGGAAACTGCCCTTGGCCAGGTAATAATCCGCGCCCGCGTCCAGCCCCCGCCTGCGATCCTCTTCGCGGTCCTTGTAGGACACTACCATTACCGGCAGGCTTTGCAAACGCGGGTCAGCCTTGATACGGGAAACCAGTTCGATGCCGTCCATGCGCGGCATGTCCACGTCCGTGACCACCAGGTCGAAGGCATCGGAGCGCAGCATGTTCCAGCCATCCATGCCGTCCACCGCCACCGCCACCTCATAGCCCCGGTTGACCAGCAGCTTGCGCTCCAGCTCGCGCACGGTCAGCGAATCGTCGACCACCAGCACGCGCTTGCGCTTGCGCGCCTGGGCCACCTGGCCGCCGCCGTCCACCCGGGTCAGCCGGCCGCCCTCGATGAGCTTCTGCACCGACAGCAGCATGTCCTCGACATCCAGGATCAAGAGCGGCCGGCCGTCGTCCATCAGCGCCCCGGCCATCACATCCTGCACCTTGCCCAGGCGCGGATCCAGCGGCTGCACGACCACGGTGCGCTCGCCCACGTAGCTGTCCACGGCGATGCCGTACAGCCGTTCGTGGTCGCCCACCAGCACCACGCAGACCGATTCGGCGGCCGGCGCGGGCTCGCCAGAGCGCAATATCTGGCGCGCCGAAACCAGCCCGACCTGCCGGTCCATGAAGCGGAAATGCTGGTGCCCCTCGAGCTGCTCGATATCGGCCGCCGACACCTGCAGCGCGTGGCTGACGTAAGCCAGCGGGAACGCGTAGATCTCGTTCTGCACCTCGACCAGCAGGCTGCGCACGACCGACAGCGACAGCGGCATCTCCAGCACGAAACGCGTGCCCTGCCCGGTGTGTTGGTGCACCCGAACCGCGCCACGCAGCTGCCGCACCATGTTCTGGACTACGTCCAGCCCCACGCCGCGTCCGGAAATCTCGGTGACTTCGCCGCGCGTGCTGAAGCCGGACAGGAACAAGAACTCCAGCAGTTCGGCCTCGCTCAGGCGCGCGGCCGTCTCGGCGTTGGTCAGCTTGCGCTGCACCACCTCGACCCGCAGCCGGTCCAGCGAGATGCCGCCGCCGTCATCCGACAGCTCGATCAACAACATGCCGGCGGCATGCCGCGCGGACAGGCGGATCAGGCCTTCCGGCGGCTTGCCGGCCTCGATGCGGTCCATCGGCATCTCGATGCCATGGTCCACCGCATTGCGCAGCAGGTGCATCAACGGCGCGTCCAGCTTGTCCAGGATGTCGCGGTCGACCTGGGTGGATTCGCCCTCGACCTCCAGTCGCACCTGCTTGCCCAGCGAGCGTCCCAGGTCGCGCACCATGCGCGCCATGCCGCCCAGGCCATCGCCGAAGGGCCGCATGCGGCAGGCCAGCGCCGTGTCGTACAAGCGCTGCGCCAGATGCCCCATGCGCCAGCCGAACTCGTCGACCTCGGCCGTGCGTTCGGCCAGCTCGCGCTCGGACTGCTCGACGATGCGCTGGGCGTCGTCCAGCGCCGCCTGCACCCGCGCGTCGACCGTCTGGCCGGCCAGCGCCGCGCGCACGCCGTCCAGCGCCTGCCCGGCGCCCGCCTGCATGCGCCGCAGCCGCAGCATGGACGCGCTGAACGGCGCGATCCAGTGCGATTCGACCAGCGTCTCGCTGGACAGTCCCAGCAGCTTGTTCAAGGTATCGGCCGTGACGCGCAGCACGCGCTCGCCTTCGGCCAGCGCCTGGTCGCTCGACCGCCGCAGCGGCGCCGGCTCGGGCGGCGCTGGCGGTGGATCGCCCGGCCGCTGCAGCGGCGGCAGGAAGTCTGACGGCCGGGGCTCGCGCGGCGGCGCAGGCGATGCATCGGGCGGCAGGTTGGGCGCGTTGCTCAGGCGCTCGACCAGCTGGTCGATCTCCGCGCCCAGCTCGACGCCGGGCGTGGCCACGCGCTGCAGCAGATCCGTGCCCAGCAGCAGCGCGTCGATATCGCTGGCCTGCAGGCGCAGCCGGCCTTCCTGCGCCGCCACCAGGCAGTCTTCCATCGCGTGCGCGATGCGCACCGCCGGATGCAGGTCGACGATGCGCGCCGCCCCCTTGAGCGAATGCGCCGCGCGCATGCAGGCTTCCAGCTGCGCGGCCGAGGTCGGGTCGTGCTCCAGCGCCAGCAGGCCGTTGTTCAGCACCTGCACCTGGGTGCGGGTTTCCAGCTGGAACAGTTCCAGCAGGGACGCGTCTCGCATCTGGTCCGGGTTCACGCCAGACTCCGTTCCAAAGCCTGCATCAGCAGGGTTTCATCCAGGACGCCCACGCTGTGGCCGCCGCAGCGCGCCACCCCGCGCGAGTATTTCAGGCTGGCGCCCGCCACCGTGGCTGGCAAGGGTTCCAGCCGCTCCAGATCGACGGAATGAATGCCCTCGACCTCGTCCACCGGCAGCACCACGGCGCGGCCCGCGCCGCCGAAGATCAGCATGCGCGCGGCGCCGGCGCGCTCGCGCGGTTCGGGACCCGCCGCCTCCAACCCGAGCAGCCGCGCCAGCGACAGGCAGACTGTCAGCGTGCCGCGCACATTGGTCACGCCCAGCACCGCCGGGTCGCGCCGGTGCGGCAGCGGCAGGACGGGACGCGCGGCGGCCACCTCGTCCAGCGCCCGGGTCGGCAAGCCCAGCCATTCGCGGTGCAGACGGAATACCAGCAACGAGGCGCGCCGCAACGCGGGTTCGCCCGCCGTCGCGGCGGCGTCGCCGGCGGCATCGGCGCCCTCCAGCTCGACCTGCGGCGGCAGGCGGTCGAGGATGCGCCTGGCGGCGCTGGCGTACACCGGGCAATTGCGGCAGTGCACGTACTCGGGCAGTTTTGGACAGCTTTGGTCGCCGCGGATGCCGATGCGGTTCCAGCAGTCGTCCACGTCCGCCAGCGCGGCATGCAGTTCAGTCACGTCGGGCCTCCTGGCGCGCCGCGCGCGCCTGCAGCCTGCGCGCGCTCTCGTGGTCGCCTTCCGAGGCGACCAGCGCGGCCAGATGCAGCAGGGCTTCGCGATGATTGGGCTGCAGGTACAGGACCTTGCGGTAAGCGGCCTGCGCCTGGCGGGCATCGCCCGCCGCATCCTGCAGCAGGCCTTGCAGATAGAAGCCGTCGGCGCTCGCGCCATAGCGTTCCAGGTGCGCGCCGCAGCGCGCGATCGCGTCCTTCACGCGCCCCTGGTCCGCCAGCGCCTCGATCTGGCGCAGCGAGATTTCGGCCTCGGATTCCGATTTGGCCGCGACGGCTACGACCGGCGCGGCCGGCGGCGCCGCAGGGCGGGCCGGCTGGGG